>JADLHV010000021.1 GCA_020848595.1 Bacteroidia bacterium | reverse complement strand
GAAATGCGTTGTTCGATTCTTGATACAGCTCTTACTTCCCCACTTAGTCCAATTTCTCCATCAAAAGCAATGTTTTTATCGATAGCAACATTTTGATATGAAGACAATATTGAGGCTACTATTCCTAAATCAAGACCAGGATCTTCGAGTTTCATACCACCAGCTATATTAATAAATACATCTTTAATGCCCAATTGAAAGCCACATCTTTTTTCTAGAACAGCAAGTAACATACTTAATCTTCGCAGATCAAAACCATTACTTGTTCTTTGAGGTGTTCCATAAACAGCCGAGCTCACTAAAGCTTGAGTTTCGAGTAGAATTGGTCTAATGCCTTCTACAGCGCAGCTTATACTTATTCCACTTAAATATTCTTCTCTTTCACTAATTAATATTTCAGAAGGATTTTCAATTTCTCTTAATCCACTTCCTTTCATCTCGTAAATACCGATTTCTGATGCTGAACCAAAACGATTTTTAAGAGTTCTAAGTATTCGGTAGTTATAATGTCTATCCCCTTCAAATTGTAGGACTGTATCTACCATGTGTTCTAGAACCTTAGGTCCAGCAATATTACCATCCTTATTAATATGACCTATAAGAAAAACAGGAACATTAGTAGTTTTAGCAAAACGGAGTAATTCGCCAGTACATTCTTTAATTTGACTAATACTACCTGGAGGAGAGTCGATAGTTTCAGTTGAGAGCGTTTGAACCGAGTCGATGATTAAAATTTCTGGAATATCTTTTTCAAGATGTTTTAAAAGGCTTGATAGAGATGTCTCGCATAATACATAGCAATTAGGGTTTTTTATACCAATTCTTTCGGCACGCATTTTTATTTGAGATTCACTTTCTTCACCACTGATATAAAGCACCTTTTTTTGTACTTGTAAAGCCAATTGAAGTAAAAGTGTAGATTTACCTATACCTGGTTCTCCGCCTATCAATGTAATAGACCCGCTAACTAATCCACCACCTAGAACTCGGTTGAGCTCATTATCTGGTAGAACGCTGCGTTGTTCAGCACCTTCAATTATTTCATGTATTTTAATAGCTTGGACAGGCAGGGTGCCTTGTTTAGACCATAATTTAGCTGCACCAGTAGATTTTTGAACGACTTCTTCAGTGAAGCTATTCCAAGTTTCGCATGAAGGACATTTGCCAAGCCATTTAGAAGCTTGATGACCACAGTTCTTGCAGAAATACTTGACTATTGCTTTAGACATCTTTGAGAATCACAAAGGTGCATTTTTTTTAGAGATTTTTACATGTCTATTATACACAAAAGACTTGTAGTAAATATTTGATAGAAATTGCACATTAGAACAGAATGCTTTTCTAATTTTTAGCAAAAGTTTAGCAAGCTATAATGCGTTTTAAGTACATTTTAAAAACTAAGGGGCAAAAAAAACTGCGATTAAATGATGAACACTAATCGCAGTTAATTTAGAAAAATATATTGTTACCAGATACTAACTCTTTGGTCAGCAGGAATCCACATTTTGTCACCTTCTTTTACACCCCAAGCTTCATAAAATTCTGGTAAGTGCTTTAATGGTCCATTAATTCTATATCTGGCAGGAGAATGAGGGTCGGTTTGTAATCGGTTACGCAATTCTTCGGCCTTTATATTATTATGCCAAACTTGAGCCCAGCTTAGATAAAAGCGTTGTTGCCAAGTAAAGCCATCAATTGGAGCAGGTTCAGATTTGCCTTTCATAGAACGAACAAGAGCGTAGTAGGCAAGAGTAAGTCCACCTAAATCTGCAATATTCTCACCTATAGTCAATTCACCATTTATATGAATACCAGGCAAAGCTTCAAAATTGGAAAAGTAAGAAATATATTTTTTTCCAAGGATAGAGAAGTTTTTACCATCTTCTTCAGTCCACCAATTTTTAAGATTACCTTGATCATCGTATTGAGCGCCTTGATCATCAAATCCATGCGTGAATTCGTGTCCAATAACAGCAATAATACCACCATAATTAACGGCATCATCGGCATTGGCATTAAAGAAAGGGGCTTGTAAAATACCGGCAGGAAAGACAACTTCATTATTAAGTGGATTATAATAAGCGTTAACCATTTGAGGTGCCATATACCAACGAGACTTATCGACTGGTTTGCCGATATCTTTTAGCATTTTTTCGTGACTCCATAGGGTGTTACTAATAACATTCTCTAGTAATGCATTTGATTTTACTGTAATAGTAGAATAATCATCCCATTTATCAGGGTAACCAATTTTATATGTAAAGCTCGAGAGTTTTTTCTTAGCCATATCTTTAGTTGCTGCGCTCATCCAAGTCAATTTTTCAATTCTTTCACCATAAACAGCACGAACATTTTCGATCATTTCAGCTACTTTTTTCTTAGATGATTCAGGGAAGTATTTTTTCACATAAAGTCTACCTAAAATATTTCCATCACCTAAACCTTCAGTTATGTCAATAGCTTGTATATCTCTCTTTTTCTGTTCTTTAATTCCACTCTTTATTGTGCCATAAAAATTAAATTTCTCATTTTTAATATCTTTAGTTAAATAAGTTGAGAATGTAGATATTAATTTATAGTAAGTATATAATTTTAAGGTTTCTAAAGGTGTTTTACTTAACAAAGTATTTAAGTCAGTATAGTATTTTTTATTATGAACAATTATAGTATCAGTAGAAATGCCTTGAGCTGCTGCAAATTCAATCCAATTAACATTTTTAGAAAGCGTTTTCAAATCTGCCATAGCAATTTTATTGTAGGTCTTAATTGGGTCTCTCATTTCGACATTACTCATTTGATAAGCAGCGAGTTGTGTTTCGAATTGCAATAGAGTTTGTCCAGCGTTTAGAAAAGGTTTTGCCGAAAGCGCCATCATTTTGTCAACGTGTTTTACAAACTCATCTCTAATCATAGTCATTCGTTCGTCTTTTCCAGAATAGTAACTTTTTTCACCAAGACTTAAACCAGATTGAACCCATTTAACGGCATTCATTTTACTATTTCTATCATCAGCATCAACATAAATACCTAAAACAGAGGAAACACCAATTTTTTGAAGTTCACCACTAAGTTTCACCCATTGATTAAGGTCATTAACTGAATTAATTTTGTCGATGTAGGATTTTAATGGAGCAAGACCAAGTTTTTCAATAGTAACGGTATCCATAAAAGACCGATACATATCAGCAATTTTTTGTTCATCACTGCCAACTTCATTGTTTTTGTTTTGAGTTGCAGCATCAATAATTCCTTTTAATTTAACCTCACTATTTTCTTTATCTAGAATTCCAAAGGCACCCCAAGTACCTTCAGTGGAGGGGATTGGATTGAGTTTTTTCCAGTTGCCATTAGCGAAACTGTCAAAATCGTCTTGAGGTCGGTAGGCCTTATCAATTGAAGTCGTATCAAAGGCTGGAATTGTTTTCATCATGCTGTCGTTTGAATCAGTAGAGGAGGTTTTACCAGAGTTGGAGCAAGCCGCTATCAATAAAGCTGGGGTTGTCCATACTAGAAATCTTGTGATTAGTCGTTTCATGGTGGCAAGATTAAGAATTTTTCAGTAATTTCGTGATTTATGTTCGACAAAAGGCTAATTTTTTTTGGAATGCTTTTTTTTGCAGCAACTTCTTGGGCTCAACAGGTAACTGAACCAAGGGCTAATCTAAAGTTCGATGTAGATACGGCAGACTTTGGTACAGTAGCAGAAGGCGATTCATTCGTTTATGAATTTTGGTTTACTAATATAGGTGATGCCGATTTAATAATTAAGCAAGCTTGGCCTGCATGTGGCTGTACACATCCCTCTTATACAAAAGGTCCAATTAAACCTGGAGAACGAGGTTTTATAAGAGTAGCTTTTCATAGTAAAGGATTTGGAGGCCACGATTTGATTAAAGAAGTTATAATCATTAATAATGGGGATGAAAGGTATGCACGATTTAAAGTTAAAGTCGTTAATATGGAATTTAAAAAGGATTTAGAAACTTATAAGAAAAGTCAAAATGATTCAAGTTCTTTAAAAAAAGAAAAGTTACATAGAAGAAAACGTAAGAACAAATGAAAAAAATAATGATAACGGGTGCCAATGGATTATTGGGACAGAAATTAATTGACTTATACCTAAGTAAACCAGATAAGAAGATTATTGCAACTGGATTAGGGCCATGCAGACATCCTGAAAGAGAAAAGTTCGAATACGCTGAATTAGACATATCGGATTATTTAAATGTACAAGAGGTCTTTGAAAAATATAGACCTGATACATTGATTCATACAGCAGCGATGACTAATGTTGATGCTTGCGAAACCGATCATGAATCGTGTGATAGATTAAATGTAAAAGCTGTTGAATTGTTAGCCGAAGCTTGTTTGCTTTTTGGTACCCAAATGATTCATTTGTCTACAGATTTTATTTTTGACGGAACACATGGTCCAGTTGATGAAAATGAGGTGCCGAAACCATTGAGTTATTACGGGCATTCTAAATTAAAAGGAGAAGAATTGGTAAAACGTATTACTAAACGCTGGGCGATTCTTAGGACAGTATTAGTATATGGAGTAGTAAAAGATATGAGCCGTTCGAACATAGTTCTTTGGGCTAAAGGTGCATTAGAAAAAGGACAAGCAATTAAAGTTGTAGACGATCAGTTTAGGACCCCAACTTTAGCTGAGGATTTGGCGATGGGGTGTTTTTTAGCAGAAGATAAAAATGCACAAGGCATATATAATATTTCTGGCAAGGATTTTATGAGCATATATGAATTGGTAGAGCGTGTTGCAGATTTTTATAATTTGAGTAAAGCAGGCATGTCGAAAAGTGATTCAACAACTTTGAATCAAGCTGCAGTGCGACCACCAATTACAGGATTTATAATCGAAAAGGCAATGAAAGACCTCGGATATTCGCCACATTCATTTGAAGAAGGATTAGCATTAGTAAGTAAACAATTGAATATTGCAGAGAATAGATGAATTTGATTCTGGTAATCATAGGAGGAGGCTTAGGTGCTGTATTGAGGTATATAATGAGCTTTTTATTTATGAAGTTGGAAGGGCATACATTTCCTTGGTCAACATTTGCAGTTAATGTAATTGGTTGTTTTTTAATTGGTATTTTAACTGCCCTTGCTATAAAATTTAAGTGGAATGAATCGACCATATTATTTATAATGACAGGGCTTTTAGGTGGATTTACAACTTTTTCAGCCTTTAGTCTAGAGTTTTTTGATTTAATTAGAAATAATCATACACAAATGGCGTTCATATATTTTGGATTGAGTAACTTTGTAGGAATTGGTCTTTGTGCTTTAGGATATTATTTAATAAAATGAAAAAACTTGCGCTAATCATATCATTGATTTTTGGAATTGAAAGAGCAAATGCACTTCAAATAATTATTGGTATGGGCGATGCACAAAAAGATCACTTGAAATCTTATGGAATTGCCTATTGGGTATTAAGTAAAGGTGGTGAGGTAGATTGGTTATTAAACTATGATGGAGGAAGTTTCCTTTTCAATTTTGATGTGAGTTATGAAAATGAATGTAAAATTCGAGGCGTTAGTTATGAAGTGATTACTGAAAGTAAGGCCAATTCTATTCATGCAGAGATTTCTAATCCAGAAACAAACATGGAGAGTGTAAAATTGTTGAAGGCACCTAAAATTGCAGTGTATTCACCAAAAAGTAAGCAGCCGTGGGATGATGCTGTTACTATGGTTCTAGAGTATGCAGAGATTCCATATGATAAAGTATTTGATGATGAAGTGATTGATGACAAGTTATTATTGTATGATTGGTTGCATTTACATCATGAAGATTTTACTGGTCAGTATGGTAAATTTTGGAGTTCATATAGAAATGCTGATTGGTATATAGAAGAGGTCAAGGAAAATGAAGCTTGTGCAACAAGAAATGGATATGCAAAAGTTTCAGAAATGAAATTAGTTGTATCAAAGAAAATCAGAGATTTTGTTTTAGGCGGCGGTTTTTTATTTGCTATGTGCAGTGCAACAGATACTTATGATATTGCATTAGCTGCAGAGGGTGTTGATATTTGTGAAAGTATGTTTGATGGCGATGGAATGGATCCAAATGCACAGAATAAACTAAATTTTAATAATACATTTGCGTTCAAGGATTTCAAAATAGAGAAAAGTCCATATGCCTATGAACATGCGAGTATTGATAATACTATTGCGCATCAAATGGTAACAGAGCAAACAGATTATTTTACATTATTTGATTTTAGCGCAAAATGGGATGTTATTCCAACCATGTTATGTCAGAATCATACACAAACTATCAAAGGTTTTATGGGTCAAACAACAGGATTTAGAAAAGAGCAAATAAAAAGTGAGGTATTAATTTTAGGTGAAACCAAGTCATTGAATGAAGCAAGGTACATTCATGGAAGTATGGGAAAAGGCACTTGGACCTTTTATGGCGGACATGACCCAGAAGATTATCAGCATTTTATTGAAGAACCACCAACTAATTTGTCTCTTTTTCCGAATAGTCCAGGCTACAGATTAATATTAAATAATATATTATTTCCTAGTGCAAAGAAAAAAAAGTTGAAAACCTGACGAATAGATAATAAATTTGAACTTGATATGCCGATATTCAAATCACTAATAGAAAAAACCGCTTACGGAGTTTGCGCCAAAATAGGTGATAAGATAGGATTAAGTACAACTAGAATCCGATTGTTTTTTATTTATACTAGTTTTTTAACCTTAGGTTCGCCTGTTATTGTGTATATGATTTTAGCTTTTTGGATGAATATGAGACGTTATTCTAGAGAAAGACGATCAGCAGTTTGGGATTTATAAATCAGTTTTAATTTCTAAAACTTCCACCTTACTGATTCCACTAACTTTATATTCTTTTTTGCTTGGCAGTTCTATGCAAAGGTACCAACTTCTTAATTTTTTCCCTTTGACAAAAATTCTTCCAGAATCCAATTTAAAAGTAGTTCCAATAGAGATTTGTTCAAGAAGTTGTTTATTATCGAAATCGTATTTACTGAGCACTTTCATTAAATTAGCGTCAGAGCAACTGCTAGCGGCAGGGTCGTGCATATATTTGCGGACTGCATGTAAAATATCGACAGGCAGAATGTGTTCGTGAACTACAGGTTGTAGGATAGTTTTAAATTCGGATTTCCATTCTTTACCGTGAGGGTCTATAGAGTTTTTGTATTTTTCGAATGCAGTAAGATGAGCGATTTCATGGAGAAAAGTAATAAGGAAAGAATAAGGATTCAAATCTTTATTTACAGTAATGCGATGAAATTTGTTATCGTAACCAGGAGAACGATAATCGCCGAATTTACTACTTCTAGGCTTATTAAGTTTTAGTTGAACTTTGTAATGAACAAGCAGTTCCACCACATAGATTTCAGAACCAGGAGGAACGAATTTTCGGATTTTATCTGTTAATTCTGCCTTCGTCACTTAAAATAAAATCAATCGGTAATATACTTTTGGTATTCTTGGTAAATTAATTTTAAATCTTCAAACCACTCTTCTCCATAATGCCGAATCAAGGGTTCTTTGAGAAATTCGAAAACAGGAACATTTAATTTTTTACCTAAGGCACAAGCAGCAGAACAGATAGACCATTGATGGTAGTTGATAGATTCCATTTTGCCGATTTTACCTAAACGAATAGGATAAAGGTGGCAACTAATAGGTTTATAATAATCAATTTTATCTTCTTTATAGGCTTTTTCAATAGCACATCCTAAAATACCATTTTCGCGATAAGCAAAAACACATTCACCTGTAGGTAAACATGTGGTAGCCATATCGTCTTCATTAATACCTTCGCTAAAACCTTCAGCTTTCAATAGTTCTAAGCCCTTACGTGTCATATAGGGCTTAATGTATTCGATATGCTTATTGATTTCAGTAATATCATTTTGATTAAGCGGTGCCCCACGATAGCCTTCTATGCAGCAGGCTCCCTTACATCTTTCGAGGTCACAAACAAATTGTTTGCTAAAGATTTCATCAGAAATTAGTGAATTACCGTGTTCAATAATCATTGTTGATCGAGGTACTTCTTAAAACCTTTACTTTCTAATTCAGCAGCTTTTTCAATAACCATTTCTTCCATATTTTTAGTAAATTTGGATAAAGTGTTCCAAATTTCAGGACGAGTTTGAGCTACGATTTTCGCGGCATATAAACCTGCATTTTTTGCTCCACCAATTGCCATAGTACCAACTGGAATACCTGGAGGCATTTGAACAATACTATATAATGAATCGACACCTGATAAATTTGAAGACTTAATAGGCACTCCAATAACTGGCAAATCTGTGATACTAGCTGTCATGCCTGGTAAATGAGCTGCACCACCAGCACCTGCGATAATGCATTTATAACCATTTTCTCTTGCTTTTTCAGCTTCTTCATACATTCTTTTTGGTGTACGGTGTGCACTAACTATCGTAATAGTATATTCAATTCCGATAAAATCGAGTACAATAGCAGCTTCTTTCATGGTTGGAAGGTCACTATCAGAGCCCATTATAATCAAAACCTCTTTCATTCTTTTTGTAATTTGATTTGCAAAGATACTTGTTTTAGAATTTAGAAAAGAAATGACTTATAATTGTTTCATTCCTTGAACAGCTTTAATTTTAGCTGCTTTTTGTTTAACCTCTTCAATAGATTCACCTAAGACAGTGATATGTCCCATTTTTCTTTTAGGTTTGGTTATTGATTTATTATAAAGATGGATGTAAACGCCTTTTAAACTTAAAATAGTATCTAGACCTGTAATTTCGTATGCACCATTCACATCTTCGGCTCCTAAAAGGTTAAGCATAGCCGAAGGACAAATTAAATCGGTGTTACCGAGAGGCAAATCTATTAGAATTCGATTTAGTTGTTCATATTGGCTAGTATAACAAGCTTCTATGGTATGATGACCACTATTATGTGGCCTAGGAGCTATTTCATTTACAAATATTTCATTGTTTTTATCTAAGAACATTTCGACAGCAAACACCCCAATTCCTTGCATCTTTAAAATACATTCCTTGGCAATGTTTTTAGCTTTTTCTTCAATTTTTGAATCAATATTAGCTGGAGAAAATAAGAACTCTACCAAATTAGCTTTTGGATCAAATTCCATTTCTACAGTTGGGAAAGTACAAATTTCACCTTTTGAATTTCTAGCAACAATTACTGAGAGTTCAATGGCATTTTCTACAAATTCTTCTAATACAACTGATTCCGAAAATGGAATTTTATTATAATCTTCTAGTATGTCTTTTTTTACTATCAATTCAACTCCTTTGCCATCATATCCACCCTTTCTTAATTTAGCAGCCACCTTATCACCTTTTAATTTTTGCAATTTATCAGTCCACTCAGATTGATTTTCGGCAAGTTCAAAATCAGTGGTTGGTATGTTATGTTGCTTAAAAAATAATTTTTGCAAACCTTTGTCTTGAATAATTTCCAGGATTTTTGGAGAAGGGATAATGATTTTTCCTTTAGCTTCTAATTCTTTAAGAACCCCTAAATGAATATGTTCAATTTCGTATGTAATAACATCGCACTCTGAAGCTAGTTCCAAAATTTTATCAGCATCCATTAATCCTCCAACTATATGTTTTGAAGCAAGTGCAGATGCAGGTGCGTCGGCAGTATCTAAAATATGATATTTAAGATTCCATGGTTTGCCAGCTTCCATTAGCATTTTTCCTAGCTGTCCACCACCTATAATTCCAATTGTCTTTTGAGAAGGTAACATAATTCGAGCACAAAAATAAGATTTTCCTAAGGTTTGCTAATACGTATAATGTATATTTTACCATAGAAATTTTTAATTGAATCTATTATTTCTGAATTGAAAGGTTTTTGCCAACTTTCATTTGAAGTTTTAAGAATTTTCTTTCTGCTTAATGGGTCCATCCCAATTTGTTTATCCACAATAATAGATGCCCCAGAATTTAAAAGTTTTATGGCACTATCTTCATTTGTAATAAAATTAAATGGCTTAAATCCATATTTATAGCAAAGTCTATTTTCTATTAATGGTTTTTCTTTCCACATGAAAATCATTTCAGAGTTGTTGGTGCTTATAGTTTCTTGGATTTTAGTAGAATTCAAATTCAGAAATCTATTTGGAATTATGCCAAAAGAAAGATTCCAAATTAATAGGATAATTGATATTGGAATAAGAGGACCGAACGACTGAAAATTGTATCGAGCGATGAGAAATGCCACAAGTAAAAAAGGCAACATGACCATAAATTCGGCGTTTCCTGAAGAAAGAAATGCGAAGATTAAATGAAATATGATTGCTATGAAGAATAAAATCGAATAATTACTTTTATCAATTTTTCTAGTAAAGGCCAAGTGAGACTGTTTCTTTTTTATTAATATGAAAATAATATAAAGTAGAACAGAAAAAATAATGGTAAATAGGAATGGAAATTTGTTAATTAAAAGGATACTATTACCATGAACTTGTATGAAACTTCTAATTACATTGATGCATGTAAGTAAGATAGCCATAAAAGACCAGTCGAGACCAGCATTACCTTTAGAATATTCACCACTCAAGTAATTAAAGAATCCTAGGTATTCAGTTTGCGAAACATAGGCAATTAAGTAAATAAAAGGGATAAGAAATTGAAAAAAAGTATAAGTGATTTTAAATTTTTTAGAGGACTTCCTAAATACAACTAAGTGTAAAAACATAGCCAAAGACCACCACAAATGAATTTGATGTGTTGTAACAGCCAGAACCGAAAAGAGAGAAGCTAAAATGCCATGTTTAATTTTATCGGATTTTGTATAAAAATAGGTTGAAATGACAGAAAAGCAAAGTGGAAGAATATAAGTTTCAGCATCAGTTGCAAATCTGAAGAAACCGAAACATGAGCCGCAGAATAAAGTCAAACTCAATGCAAGATCTTTAGAAGCACCAAGATTTTTAAGCAATTGATTAAAGAAAAGAAGGCAAATTGAAGCAGCAACTGCATTCATAATAAAAAGCGCATGAATAGCTTCAACATTACTATAGAAAATGCCAATGAAATTATAAAAACCTAAACCAAAATAGTTAAAGAGAAGGTGATGGGGTTGGTTTAAATATTGATGATGTTTAACACAAGCGGCATAGAACCAAGAATCAATTTGAGCATTAAACGTAGGTAAAAGAAAATAAAAAAGACAAAGGAGAATAAAAAAGGGATATGTATTAAATTGTTTCAAAAAAACAAATTTTATGCTTCCAAGATAGCAGTCATATTAGTTCGCACGATGGCGATTTCTTCGATTATAGAATGATCAGCTTCGGCACCATTTCCAATAACAATAATGTCGGCACCAGCCTTATAAACTTGAGTAGCAGTTTCGGCATTTCTAATACCACCACCAATAACTAAAGGTAAATCAACAGATTTTTTAACAGCATTAATCATTTTAGGAGAGATATGTTTTAGTGCGCCACTTCCAGCATCCATATAAATACATTTCATTCCCATTAATTTACCAGCTAAAGCAGTTGCTATAGCGATATCAGATTTATCAGAAGGGATTGGTTTAGTATTACTAATATAAGAAACACTGGTTTCTTTACCACCATCAATCAATATATAGGCAGTAGGAACGACATCGAGATTAGATTGAGCGAGCATCGGAGCAGCTACAATTTGTTTTCCTATAAGATATTCAGGATTTCTACCACTAATTAGAGAAAGGAAAAGAATTCCATCGGCTAAATCATCGATCATAAATTCGTTACCAGGAAAAATATAGACAGGATTATTAAAATTATCTTTAACTATTTTTAAAGTTTCAGAGAGAACACCTGCTGTAACGAGACTTCCACCGACGAAAATGAAATCAACATGATTAAGAGAGCATTGTTGTACAATATTCAATACAGTGTTTGCAGGTTGGTCAGGGTCAATTAAGACCGCTAATGCTCTTTTATGTACTTTTTTTAATGTATATATTTGTTCTAAGAAGTCAGACATCAGATAATGAGAACCCTTTATTTATTGAGGGTAAAAGTATGACATATTTTTCGAAACACAAGGAAATATTAGTCCTTTTTTGTTTTCAACATGGTTAGATTGTGGTGCTTTAAGGGTTTTCAGATTTATGTGGAAAAATGGATTTTATAATATGGTTTTGATATAGGTAGTTTTGAAGGACTTCTTTGCAAAAAAAAGCATTGAAGTCATTTTTTTTAGAACCAATTTCAACACAAGAATAAACGCCAAAATATATGCAGCCAAACCTAGACCAGATGAAGAAGGGCCTCAAATTCACGAGGCAAAACACCAAGGAAGGCGTATCGCCATACGACCTATTCGAATACGAATACCGCACTTCGGTTATTAAAAACCCGAATGGAGATGTGGTTTTTGAAATGAAAAATGTAGAAATTCCTGCTTCATGGAGTCAAGTTGCTACAGATATCTTAGCACAAAAGTATTTTAGGAAAGCTGGAGTACCTTTAGCAGATGGTTCATTAGGAAGTGAAACCAGTATTAAACAAGTAGCGCATAGATTAGCTGATTGTTGGAGACAATGGGGAGAGAAGCATGGATATTTTGCTTCAACCGAAGATGCTCAAGTATTTTATGAAGAATTAGTTTACTCTATTATTGGACAACAATCTGCGCCTAATTCTCCACAATGGTTCAATACAGGATTGCATTCTACTTATGGAATAACAGGAAAGCCACAAGGGCATTACTATGTTGATCCAGAAACAGAAAAACTCAATCGTTCAACTTCTGCATATGAACGCCCACAGCCTCATGCTTGTTTTATCTTATCAGTAGATGATGATTTAGTAAATGAGGGAGGAATAATGGATTTATGGGTTAGAGAAGCTCGTATTTTTAAATATGGCAGTGGTGTTGGAACAAATTTTTCTAAGATTAGAGGTGGCGGTGAAAAATTGAGCGGTGGCGGCACATCTTCAGGACTAATGTCTTTCCTTAAAATTGGAGATAGAGCTGCAGGTGCAATCAAATCTGGAGGTACAACTAGAAGAGCTGCTAAAATGGTATGTCTCGATATGGACCACCCAGAAATCATGTCTTTTATCAATTGGAAAAAAGATGAAGAGAAAAAGGTTGCCGCGCTTATAGAAGCTGGTTATCCAAGTGATTATGAAGGGGAAGCTTATGCTACTGTATCTGGTCAGAATTCTAATAACTCTGTAAGAATACCAAATAAATTTTTCGAAGCACTTAAACAGAATGGTAATTGGGACCTAATCGGTAGAAGTAATGGCAAGGTCATTAAGTCTATTCCTGCAAATGAAGTTTGGGATGCTATAGGTGAAGCAGCATGGGCTTGTGCAGATCCTGGTGTGCAATATGATGATACAATTAACGAATGGCATACTTGT
>JADLHV010000020.1 GCA_020848595.1 Bacteroidia bacterium | reverse complement strand
AGATACAATTGGATGTATAGGACAGCCTCTTCTATTTAAGGATTTATCTACTTTAGGGGATACAATAATTAGCCAATGGACTTGGGATTTTGGAGATGGGTTATTAGGAAGTATTAATGCTCCTAGTCATGCTTATTCTTATAGTGGACAATTTAATATAGGACTAACAGTTACCGATGCCCATGGATGTAAATCACTGGTATCTAAACCTAAATATCTAAGAATTAAACCAACTCCAAAACCGAGTTTTAATCTTGATAACGATTATAGTTGCCAATTACCGGGTGTCTTTTCAGCTACTAATACAAGTTCAGGAAATAACGCGTATAAATGGATTTGTTCTGATGGTTCTTCTGCCACTAGTAATAATTTTAAAACTAATATAAGCTCGTATGGACTTTATACAATCACTTTACAAGCTACTAAAGATGCTTGTACTGCTCAAGTCAGTAAAAAAGTGAATGTCCAAAAATTATCATCTAAATTTTCACTAGATCAAGGCACTGTTTGCGAAGGAACTGAAATTAAATTTGACAATACTACTACTCCAATTAGCCAGTCAATTAAGTATAATTGGGACTTTGGAGATGGCGTTACAGATACGGCAAAGAATCCTAAACATACTTTTATTTCGGTTGGTAAATATCGTGTCAAATTAAGTGTAACGAATGGGAAATGTACCGATTCGATAATACAAACTTACACTGTAAATCCAGTGCCTAATGTAACTGTAAATGTATTAGATTCTATAGGTTGTAAAGCACCACATAGTGTAGAATTTAAAATTGTTGGCAATGATTACGCTTCAAGTTTATGGAAATTTGGAGACGAAACTTCTGAGAAGTACTTTACCAGAGGTTCTAAAATAAGTCATGGTTACTTTAAAAATGGGGCTTTTATTGTTAATGCTACAATTTTAAATTCCTATGGTTGTGCTCAAAATATAAGTTTAGATCAAAGGGTTAAAATAGGCACACAATTTATAAATGTGCGTCCAAATAAGTTTTATGGATGTCTTCCTAAGGACACCGTTTATACTTTAGAAATGCATACAGATCAGCCAGTCGAATCTATCAATTGGAAATTTGGAGATACAACTAAGCAATTTACAGGGGAAAGTGTGCATAGATATTTTCAAAAACCTGGAAATTTTTTAGTTCATGTAGAAGTAAAAACCTACCAAGGTTGTGTATTAATTGATACTGCTGAAGTTTCGGTTGGAAATAAATATGTGCCAACTTTTTTTATTAAGGATAAAGATATTTGTGGAACTCAAATAGTTGAATTTGAAAACACAACCCATGATTCAATTAAGAAGATTGTCAGATTTAGTTTTGATAATATAGATCAATTCAATGGAGATACTGGAAACACATTTGATATTGATAGAAAATTAATTACAACTGCACGAGGCGGAAGGCATGTATTTCGCATGTTTGCCCATCATTTTGGTTGTTCAACTCCTTCAGAAGTTACTGATACAGTCTATGCCCATGGACCATATCTGAGTTTATCAATAAAGTCATTAGATTGTCGTAATTCTAGAGTGTTATTAACCCCGTCGTATTCATGGGGAAATAGATTTGAACTTTGGAAAGATGACACAATACCGATGCCTTTAAAGGGTGCATTTACTCAAGAATGGGATCCAAATAAATATGTGTTAAAGGGATGGAATGATACATTCAAATGTTTTGGTGAAATATCTCCAATGGGACCACCATTTTTTGATGTTCAATTGTATACTACTGCAAGAAAAAATCAAGATTGTGCCCCAGCCATTGTAAATTTTACTAGTAACGTTTTACCAAAAAAAGTCAAATGGTTGATTAATGATAAAGATAGTATTTTTGGTAAGAATGTCAACTTTACATTTAAAGAACCGGGAATAAAAAATATTATAGCTGTTGGAATTTTTGACTCAATAGATTGTCCAGATACTGTTCGGATGAGTATTAATATAAAGGGTGTCAAATTGCGTTCTAGTGTCGTCAATGTGGGCAATTGTATGCCTTACACTATTAATTTGATTGACTCTAGTGTTGGCACTGATGTGGATGTGCATACTTTTATGGTAAATGATTCTGTCATTGAAGTTAGTCAAAAAGTAACACCGTTTACAATAAGTTCATTATCTTCTGGAGTTACTAGTATAAAGGTTAAACATATAGTTTCGAGTCCAGATGGTTGTTCATCTGAAAAGGAATTTGAAGTGCCGTATAAGGGTCCGGTCGTTGATTATGAAATTAAGCGATTTACTATTTGTGATACGCCAGTTTTTTATTTTAAAGCTTTTATTGATTCGACACATTCGAGTTTACCATTGAGTTTTCATTGGAAAACAGATAGAGGATTCGAAAGCACAGCTCAAAATGCAAATAAAAAATTCACAGAGATGGGTATGCATTTCTTGACATTGACGGTTTCTGACAATAATGGATGTAAAACTATTTACTCAGATAGTTTTGAAGTTTCTCCCAATATGTTGTCACCACAATTCAATGCTAATCCAACTGGTAGATTTTGCCCTCCACTAGAATGCTCTTTTTTAGATAAATCTAAAACATTTGTTTCTGATATTGTATCGTGGGAATGGGATTTCGGTGATGGTACAGGATCAAATCTAAAAAACCCTAAGAAATTATATTTAATACCAGGTTCATACGATATCACATTAAAAGTTACCAGTAGATCGGGCTGTACGGCTACAATCAAGAAACCAGCGTATGTAATTGTTAATGGACCTAGAGGTCATTATGATTTCGATCGCGGAGATGCATGTTTACCGCATACTGTCGAATTTAGAGGAACTGCATTAGATTCTGCTGCAATGGAATGGGACTTAGGGGATGGTGTTGTTAGACAAGGTAATTACTTTAAACATATTTATAATTTGCCAGGTAGATATATACCTGCTATGATATTGAGTGATACGCTTGGTTGTAAATACACTTTACCTCCAATAGATACTATTGAAATTTTTGCTTATCCAGAAGCAAATTTTACATTAAATGGTTTATGTCTGAAACAACCAATTGCAGTAAGTAACAATTCAAAAAGTCACCACGAAAATCCAAATTTAAAATCTACTTGGTTCCTAGATAACAAAGAAACTAAACTAAATTCAGATTCTAGTATTCATCCTAAGGGTCGAGGTATAAATATTATACGGTTGATAGTTGAGAACATTGGAACTTGCAAGGATACATTTGAAAAGCCAATTCGCATTTTTGCTCCTGAAACAGATTTTTCAATTCATGATAAATTTGCTTGTCTTGGATTACCATTGACTCTATTGAACAGTACAAAATCAGATACAGGAATTGTGAAATTTGATTGGGATTTTGGAGATGGAGAAAAGTCTATTGGTAAAGATCAGAAACATACATACACTAGTCCAGGTAAATACAATATTCAGTTAATTGCAACGGATGTAATGGGCTGTAAGGATACAATTTACAAACCTGAAATTGCTGTTGTTGGTGATACATTAGAGCCTTTGCCTATCTTAATACGGAGGGCTTCTGTTATTAATAATTCAAGAACAGAATTGGTTTTTGAGTCTTATAAAGGTTTTGATTTTACTAATTATTCTGTTTATAAATTTAAAAATGGCCAGTATAGTCTATTGACAAATCTGACAAATCCAATGGATACAGTGGTTTTGGATAATATGGTCAATACCCTTGACAATTCGTATTGTTATAAAGTGAGGATGCGAAATTTATGTTTGTATCAATCTGAGATGGCACTTACGAAGGAACATTGTACAATGGAGACAAAAGCAGAAGGGTTATTTGAAAGAAATTTAGTTAAATGGTCGCCTTATATTGGATTTGATTCAATAGCTCGATATGAAATATGGAGAACCGAATCATCCGATAGAAATGCTTACGTATTCTTAGATACTGTATCGTCGAAAGAATTAAATTATTTGGACACAAATTTTACTTGTTTTGTTTCGCAGCATTATCTCATTAAAGCTATTCAAAAAGGTGGATTTAAAGAGTATTCTAAGAGTGATACAGCCTTAGCAACTCCAAGTACAATTAATACCACTCGTCCGAATTTGGCATGGCGAGTTACAGTTGAAGATAACGACTACGCCTTGCTTGAGTGGAAAAATAATGCTTGGAGCCGACATGGTATTAGAGGTTATTTAATAGAGAAATGTTTTTCTGATGGACGCAAATACAATTCAGACATTTATATGGATGTGAATAGTATTTCTTTGAGTGACCTAAAAGTCAAGGTGAATGAACAAAGCTATGTTTACCGAATGCGGGCTGTCGATAATTGCCAAGATACTACACCATGGAGTAATTACTCGCAAACTATTTTATTAAAAGGGTATTTCGACCCAATTTCAAATAAACCTGCTTTGAAATGGAATCCATATAAAGAGTGGAATCAAGGCATAGCACGGTATGAAATTGATCGTTTAAGGCCCGATGGTCACTTCGAAATGATTGCAAGTGTTCCTTACACTGTATATAGTTTTATTGACCAATCGGCTGAATCAAGCTGTGTGCCAAATTATATCTATCGAGTTAGGGCAATAAGTAATTGGCAAAATGATTATGATACATTAGCTATAAGTGTTTCTAATCATGCTCAAGTTTATCCTCAATCAAAGCTATTTGTACCTAATGCATTTAGTCCAGATTTGAATACTATAAATGAAAAATTTGGTCCAAATGGACAATATATTGTTCGTTATAAATTGAGTATTTTTAATCGTTGGGGCGAAAAATTATATGAAACGGATGACTGTATGGGCGCTTGGGATGGTACATATAAAAATGAACGTTGCCAACAAGATGTTTATCTCTATCATATTGAAGCTTTGGGTGCTGATAATAAGACCTATAATCTTGAAGGTACATTTACCTTGTTGCGCTAATATCCTACTTTAGTATATTGTCTATTATACCTTACAGTTTTATAGGGTTAAACTTGTTTTTTAAGTAGATGGCACTATTTTTGGAAACATTATATACAATATGCGGGCAATCATCTTCAGTTTTTTAATTTTAGGTTCGAGTATAGAATCTTCAGCTCAGAAGCTCGACTGGCAAGTTCAAGTTGATATAGAGCAAAATCGAATTGATATGATGGATGGTGATTTAAATAGTGAATTACACATTGGCAGCGAAAGGCAGAATCATCTTGCAACGTCAATTTTTTTTACTTCAGTCGACCGCATACAAGATCAGATCCGTAAAATGGATGTCACTAAATCAGCGCAATTTAGTAGAGGCTTATTCGAATACCTCAAAAAGATAGATAAGAAACAGGTTTTACACCTTACTTCTCAGCAGAGAGCGATGGAAATGTTAGAAAAGTTGGTGACATTAAATAATGATACACGAGAATTAGAATTGCTTAAAACCGATTTAAAAGTAGGATTGGTATTATCGGATATCATTAATTTAAAACCGTATGCTAAAACATATTGGGTTTACGCTGCAAGTTATTATCCAACAGATGTATTAAATTTATTTAAAACACTTGTTTATACGCCCCTTGGTAACGATGTCGTATTGGCATTAGCGCGTATTGACCCAGGAGCAATAAAACAATATTTTGGAACGAATCATTTGATTGATAGAGCGATTAAAAATTCTAAAGATAGTATCGCTCAACTTTTATATTCTATCTATAATACATATAGTAGTGCTTCTAAATCTTATGCGCTTTTAGATTTAATCGTCAGAAAGAAATGGAGTATTGAAAAAGCCGATAAGGTATCTAAAGATCCCGTTAAATTCTATCAAACACTGATTGAACTGCGCAAACGTAAGGATATACTTGCAGATTATACGGTAGAAAAGGAATTAGAATCCATTAGCCTTGAAAAGGTAGTTGAAATAAACCTTAGACATGAAGAAAAAGATACTGTAAGATTTGAACCTATTCAAAATAATAGTGCTCAAGAAATTTATACATCTATTGTTTATTGTCAAGAAGAAGTATTTACTTCATCATTTCTAGGAATGTACAAGCGAATGATGGCGAAAAGGCAAGAGAAATCGGGATATGATTTTTTAAAAAGCACCAATTTTAATCGTTTTAGAGTGTTTATTAAACAGTGTGCTGGATATAATAAACTCGATGATTTCTTTTCTACCATGAATGATTCACAAGTGAATGCCATAATTAAAATGTTTGCAGGAGGTTTGTATAATTATGGAGGTGATTTGGCGCCATCTGTTGATGTAGCAGATACTTATGGCAGTTTAGAAAATGAAAAATTTAAAGCAATTTTTAATTCTACACTCGAAAAAGAACTTAGAAATTGTATCTTAAATAATAACGAGCATGGAATAAAAATATATGGGTTGTTATTAAAATTAACCGGAGGCAATCCAGAAAGTTTTAATACAGTTTTTAATTTTAATATACCCGAGTTAGACAGAATCAGTTCTTCTGAATTGTTCCCAGATAGTACGCATATTCAACAACACTTCTTCTTCGACGACGAGGATGGGGAGACAGCCTTCGCCTCGTGGTTAAATTTATATCCAGTTAGTTTATATAAAAAGGAAGATAAGGGCACTTATGTGGTGTTTAAAAGTATAAAAGGGCGAAAAATGGAAATATATGCGAATAAGCCAAGTATGGAAATTCAAGGGCGCAAAGACTTGCAAGCATATTTTGAGAAACGTGGGCGATATCCTGATTTAATTGTACATAGAGGGCATAGTTATTATATAGACAACACACTTGACAATATGACGAATAGTAATAAAGTGGCTATATTAGGCTCATGTGGTGGCTATCAGAATATTGCAAAAGCAATGGAGAATGCATACGAAGTTCAAATAATAAGTACAAAACAAGTTGGTACACTTGCAGTAAATACGGTTTTAATTCAGGAAATAACAGAAACAATTCGATTAGGAAAAGATTTAATTTGGCCAGATGTATGGAAACAAATTGCTATAAAATTAAAAAACAATCCTCAGTTTAAAGATTATATTCCGCCATATAAGAATCTTGGTGCGCGTTTTATTACCGCTTATAATGAGATTAGTATCTAGTATATAGCGACTTAATTTAGAGTCAATCATACTTGTTTGCTATTTAATAAGTAGTATCTATTCTAAAGGCTAATTAAGATTTGATAGTCCAAATGGGATAATTTATTTGTTATCTATATATTTGTAGTATGCAGTTAAATAAACATAAAAAATCTTCTGTTATATATTTAGCCATATTATCAGTAATTGTTTTAGGTTCATGTAGAGCTAGATTTTACACGCCCAATAGACATCCAGTGCCATTATTTAGAGAAAAAGGCGAGATATTTTTCGATGCATCTACAAATTTATTTAATAAAGTAGATTTTACTGCAGGGGCTTCTTTAACGAATAATTTAGGGGCTTATATAGGCTATGGAGGTTCAACACAAACTTTTGGTTCCGACTCAGCTAATAACCTCAAATACAGTTATAAGGGTAATTTACTTAATGTTGGCTTAGGATATTATTTAAATCGAGAACAAAGTGAAAATTTTAGGTTTGAGTTATATGGGGATTATGTAACAGGCACATTTAGAAATAAAGTAACAGGAGCTAATAGTGAATTCTTTAATGGAAACTTGAAACGCATAGGCATTATGCCAACATTTGGTTATAGATCTAGTGATGATGCCTTTTCTATTGCTTATTCAATACGATTTAGTCAGTTGAGTTTTTTAAATGCATCAATTTCAGATT
>JADLHV010000019.1 GCA_020848595.1 Bacteroidia bacterium | reverse complement strand
TATTCAGTAAGTCAAATCCACCACTTAAACTATTGATGATACCATTGTTTATTGTATTAGGGTCAATATTGAAATCTGGTGCTCTATGACAGCCTTGACAACCTAATCCGCCTGAAGTTCTATTGCCATTTGCATCAAAAACTGGTGGACTTAAAAATAGATTTTTCCCTTGATTTTCGGCTTGAGTGTAATTTATAAATGGAGGGCCATCTGAACCAGCTAACTGTCTTCCAATATCATATTTAGAATCGAATGATTGAATACTTCTTATGAATTGTGAAAGTGCTAGTTGTATTCTTGATTCGGTAATTTCTGAACTACCGTAGACAAACTGAAAAAGCTCTTGATAATAATCTATTGCTTTTAATTTGTTGATTAAGTCTTGTAAATTCTGATCGCCATTTAATCCCGAATACCCCATTTCGTTATGGTCTTGAATAGGCATAGTCGATTGCGTCTCTAATGAACTAGCTCTCTCATCCCAGAAATAACGCACTTCTTGTGAGAATCGATTGTTTACTAAACGCATACTATGTCGTCCTGTATTGCCATTCACACCTTTGCTAACCTTGGCAGTATCTCCAAAAGCAAATGCTTGCAAATGACATGAAGCACATGCTACTTCATTATTGCTAGAAAGTTTTTTGTCGTAAAATAATACTCGACCTAAGGTAGCCCCTTTATCGCTTATTGGATTGAATCCTGAATTGTCTGAAGTGATGTAAGCGGGTCGAGTTTGTGATGAATAATTGTGTAAATTATTGAGGTCGATTGTATTGCCAAATCGTTTCTGTACAGCCGTTAATTGACCTGAATTTTCGGAGTCTTTCTTTTTACAAGCATAAAAGAACAGCATTCCGCAAAGCGCTATGGAAACCAAAATCTTACTCATAATGGGTTAGATAACTGTAATTGTAAAAGGTTTAATTGAGGAGATTAAAAAAGTGGTTTAAAATCTTTTGGTTTAAGACTTTCATGAAAATGATGCACAAAATGAGGTTCATTGGTTCGGATACATCCAATTTTGTGTTTGTAAAACTCAAAAAAAAGCAACCAATCTTCTTTCCCCCATTCTTTAATTGTTTCATCCATGCCGCCAATTTCGAGATAAATAGATTTATAACACGCCAACATACCTGTACTTTCTGTATAATAACGCCCAGTGCCATCCTCGTTCTGAAACCATACATGTGGAAACCAAGCGGATTTTTGAGTCGCGTATTGATTGACTTTTTTTACAATATCATAAGGTAAACTCATGTCGGCATCGCAAATAAGAATTAAATTGTCTTTGGCTTGCTTAACCGCTTTATTGAAAGTGATACTGCGTGTAAATTGAATTTCTTCTTTGGTGTAAATTAAAGGTCCTTTCCAATTTAATTCAATAGATTGTTTCAGATTTAAAAGGTCGGTGCTGCCCGCATCAAAAATCGACAAAGTAATTAAATGCTTGTGTTCGCAGTGTTCTAGTGAGTTTAATACAAAGTCAATTAAGTTGACTGATCGGTTTTTTATTCCAATACAAATGCTTATGGGTTGTAAATTTTTAGGTGTATGTCTGGAGATCATCCGAGCAATAAAATCGGTCCAAAGAGTTTTGTAACCTAGCTCATGCCAACGCCTTTGAGGGGCTTTAAAGACAAACCATAAAAAGTGTTTGATCTTAAAAGGTAATATGCTTTTCAGCCATTTAATCATAGAATTATTGTCGATCCACAATGGTCGCTATGCACATATTGACTTAGTATTTCGGCCCCTTTAAGTTGTTGTCTTAAATCTTCACTAACAGAAATATAATCAATTCTCCAACCTTTATTTCTAGACCTCGAGCCAGCTCTAAAACTCCACCAAGTGTAATGATGTGGTTCTGGATTAAAGTGTCTAAACGAATCGAGCATGCCATTGTCAAACCATTTATCCATCCAGGCTCTTTCCTCAGGTAAGAAACCACTCGAGTTTTTATTGCCTACTGGGTCATGTATATCGATGGCTCTATGACAAATATTATAATCACCACAAACAACTAGATTTTGCTTGCCTTGTTGTTGAATATAAGTATAAAAATTATCTAGAAATTCGTATTTCACTTGTTGTCTTATATCGCCCGTAGTGCCAGAAGGGAAGTAACAACTCATAATTTTAATGCCATTTATTTCGGCAGTTAAGACACGTCCTTCGTTATCAAATAAATCGTGACCTATGCCTTTTTGGATTGTATCGGGTTTAATTTTACTTAAAATGCCCACTCCGCTATAGCCTTTTTTAATAGCCGGAAACCAATAACAGTGATAACCTAGTTTTTCGAAAGGTTCGTGATCAATATCCGATGCTAAGGCTTTTATTTCTTGTAAACAAACAACATCTGGTTGTTCGGTTTCTAAAAAATCAATAAAGCCTTTACTCATTGCCGAGCGTATTCCATTGACATTATAGGTGAGTATTTTCATTGAAGCGAAAATAGAATTTTTTGTTTACTTTTTATTGCCTTAAAAAAGTGGATACTTAAGTATTAGCATAAAATGGTTCGGATTATTGGTTCTTAAGTCAGAATTAATTGGAACTTTAATCCGTGAATCCTTAAAATTTGAAAAAGTTCAATTGTCAAAATTTGGTCATGAGAATGTCATTTTAGTATTATTTTTTAATTTTTGTTGGAAAGTCTAATAATTGTTTTTAGATTCGTTAAAACAATTAAGGGTAAGTCTGTCTTATTCTTAAAATTATTAAAATGAATTACCACATGAAACAACTACTTCTTCTCCCAGCTGCTGTATTGACTTTAGCTATTAGTTACAATTGCTCAAAGCCCAATATTAAATCGGATCCAGCTAATGTTAGTTTGGATTTGCCTAGTTCACCTTTCGAGTATAATAAAGTTAGTACATCGATAGGGAAGCTGAATAATTATTATGAGGATTTAACCTTATTAGATAATGATAAAGCTACTTTGGGTCGCGTTCTGTTTTATGATAAGGCATTGTCTATTAATAATTCAGTAGCATGTGCTTCATGTCATAGTCAAGATCATGGATTTGCTGATATTACCGCATTTAGTAAGGGTTTTGCCGAGAAGCCAACTGAGCGTAATTCTATGGGTATTAGTAATTTAGTAGATGAAAGAAATATTGGCTATTTCTGGGATGCTAGAGAAACAAAAATTGAAAGTATGGTTTTTGCTCCAATTGCCAATCATATCGAGATGGGTTTTGATAGAATAGACTTAATCTCAACTAAAGTTAGCAATCTGCCATATTACAATGATTTAATTCAAAAAGCTTATGGAACAACGGAAGTAAGCGAAGAGAGATTAAGAGAAAGTTTAGCTCAATTCTTATTCTCTATTGTAAGTCAAAACACCAAATTTGAT
Source organism: Bacteroidia bacterium (assembly GCA_020848595.1). GTDB lineage: Bacteria > Bacteroidota > Bacteroidia > NS11-12g > UBA955 > JABMMZ01. The sequence continues at coordinate 545 of JADLHV010000019.1, read as the reverse complement.
ATTGGTATGTATAAAGGATTTTCCAATTTTACAGCATCTGAAAAAAATGGAATGCAATTGTTTAATGAAAATCTTTGTGGATCTTGTCACCAATTAGCTGCAGGATTTTCGAGCAGTTATGGCAGTATAAAATTTGCTAATATTGGACTAGATAAAAATGATAACGATCCAGGTATTAATGGACTTTATAAGATACCACGTCTTAAAAATATTGCATTAACTGGTCCATATATGCACGATGGAAGATTCAAGAATTTAGAAGAAGTATTGAATCATTACAGTGAAAATATTCAAGATAATGCAAAGCTACATGGCTTTTTAAAAGAATCAACTGGAGCAGTAAAGAAAATGGAGTTTTCTGAGCAAGATAAGAGAGATATCATTGCTTTTTTAAATACATTAACAGATATGACTACCATGACGGATAAAAAGTTTTCAAATCCGTTTAACTAGTTTTTTATGTCGATATTAAAATACTGCCTGCTGCTTTTATTAGTAGCAGGCAATTTTTTTCAACTCAAGGCTACTACCGATACCACTCGTAG
>JADLHV010000018.1 GCA_020848595.1 Bacteroidia bacterium | reverse complement strand
CTCTATTTTTTCTCATTTATCTGCTAGCGACGAACAAATACACGATGAATTTACACTTCATCAATTTGAACAATTAAAATCGATGTCAAAGTCTATTGAATTGGCCCTTGGATATAAGACTATACAACATATTAGTAATACTGCGGCAGCATTAAGGTTTAATCAAAATGGATTTGATATGATTAGACTAGGCATAGGTTTATATGGAGTAGATCCCACAGGTTTATACAATGGTTTGCTCGAACCAGTATTTACTTTTAAAACTTTCATATCACAAATAAAAATAATAGATGCCAATGAAAGTGTTGGATATTCTAGAAAATCTATTTCTGATAAAAAACGTCATATTGCCATTCTAGCACTTGGTTATGCCGATGGATTAAATAGAGCGTTAAGTAATGGCAATGGTGGATTTTATATTAGAGGGAAATTTGCTCCCATTTTAGGTAATGTTTGTATGGACATGTGCATGGTTGATATAAGTGAAATTAATTGCGAAGAAGGTGATGAAGCCATATTATTTGGTAAAGAATATCCTATAGAAAAAATTTCCGAATCCTTAAACACAATACCATACGAAATATTAACGTCGATTTCTCAAAGAGTTAAACGTGTTTATATCAGTGAATAATTTAATATTCTTCTGATTCTTTTTTTTGACTACCTAAAACTTCAAATTCAACTAATTGAGAATTCCCATTTTCATCCATGCATAAAAGTTTATGCTTACCAATGTTTGGATTAAATTTCATCTGATGTATATCTTTAGTTTCACCAATAAATTCATTATCAAGATGCCAATATATTCTAATTCCATTTGTTCTGTGAGCTAATTCAAACAATGCACTCCCTTTTCCCCCATCGATTTCTATTGGAATAGCAATTCTAGAGCCTTGTCTTGGATACAATATTGTTAATGGTTTATCTTTATTCTGTAGCCCACAATTATTTTTAAATGGAGGTAAAGAAATATAATCAGGGTGACTCTGTTTATAATATTTTTCGATTCCAGGTGCTAATATAAACCATGATTGTTGTTGCATTTTAAAAGGACTCTCACAATCACAATCTACTCTGTATTTTTTAGATGCATCGAGGAAAATAGTTTTATGAAAAACACAGGATACTTTTTCTAAACATGTATAAGGGAGGTGTGCACTAAATTTATTTGGGCAATTTGGACCTGCCCTATATCCGCTTTCTCTGCAAACATCAACAACACGCATATCTGATATAGGTTCTTTAAACCAAGGGGATTTATCTGGTAAAATTCTAAATACATCAAACAATAAAGGAGCAGCAGCTTTTATGCCTGTTAAACCTGGTCTACCTTCACCATCTGCATTTCCAACCCAAATACTTACCACAAAATCTGCTGTGACACCTATAGCCCAAGCATCACGAAATCCAAAACTTGTACCTGTTTTCCATGCTACTTTCTTTTTATTATCAAACAATCTCCAATTTCCTTCCTCATCGGGTCTTCCTAATTCAGTCATAATATTAAAAGTAGAATATAAACAAGCTCGATTAAAATGTTGAGCCGAAAAAATTTGTGTATCTCTTTTATCATAATGTATTCCAAATGTTTTTTTATTCAAAAGTTCGCGACCCATTCTCGAGTAAATTTCATTCAATTCCCATGATTTAGCTTCTGCACCTCCTAATATCATAGCTAGTCCATAATAACTTGCTGGCTTATCCAAAGAATGTAAGCCCATATTTCTTAATTCGAAATGAAATTTTTCATATCCATAATCCTCAAGTAATCTAACAAATGGCACATTTAAACTCTTACACAAGGCGTCATTAGCAGGCACAATACCATCATATCGATAATTAAAATTCTTCGGTGAAAAGCCTCCAAAATAAGTCGGAACATCATAAAGAATCGATTGCGGAGTTATTAGCCCTTCTTCTAAAGATTTTGCAAATAATATCGGCTTTAATACACTGCCAGTACTCCTTTTTGCTTGAATACAATCGACTTTAGTTGCGTGCTGCCCTGGTTCACTCGATTGAACATTGCCTAGATAAGCCAAAACATCTCCATTTTTTACTGAACTAATAAGTACAGAAGCATTAAATATTTTCTTGTCTTCTAGAATCCTCATATAAGTTTGAGTTAATGATTCTATTTTCTTCTGTAAATCAAAATCAATCGTACTAATAATTGTCTGACCCTTTTTGCCATCTTTTATTAGTTTATCCAGAAGGTGGCTTGCAATACTTGGCAATGGTAATGGACGTACAGGTAGCTGTTCCATTAATGCTAAAGCATAAGTGGTTGAATCTATAACATTTGTCTCTTTAAGCCTTTTTAATAGTCTATTTCTTTTAGCTAATAAACGATCATGATTCTTTCCTGGATACAACAAGCTAGGTGCGTTTGGCAATACAGCTAGTGTGGCACTTTCGGCCCAACTTAGTTTTTCTGGCGAACGCAGATAATATCGCCAAGATGCAGCCTCTAATCCTACTACATTATTGCCAAATGGCGCATTTGAAACATAATACATAAGTATTTCACTTTTGCTATATTTTAATTCCATACGCAATGCCATGCTCATTTCTATGAACTTACTTTTAAATGTCCTATCAGAACGTTCTCTCATCATTCGTGCAACTTGCATAGTAATAGTGCTTCCACCACTGACTATTCTACCGTTTCTAATATTTTGTTGAATAGCCCTACCTATTCCTTTTAAACTTACGCCAAAGTGATCGTAAAAATTGCGATCTTCAAATTCTAATAAACACTTCTCTATACGATAGGGCACACTATCTGATGCCGAGAACCTCCATTGACCATCTTCGGCAATCCTAGCACCTAATAATTCTCCTGTAGAACTTAATAAAACGGTAGAAGTACTTTTATTAAAAGGCACTTTGGGTAAGCAAAACAAAAACCAAAAAAACCACGCCATGAAAAAAAATAACATGCTTATTTTAAAATATTTCCATGTATAAAATCTAATCTGTTTGTTCATCACTATTCAAAAATCATTTAATTCATTCGATTCTTTTGAGAGGTTTATTATTCGCATAGATTTTAATCAAAATTGTTCTTTACCTTTGATCATTCGTTTGAACTTGAAACAGCTAATTTCGATACTAATAGTCTTTATTGCTCTTCCAATAAGATATGGATATGGGCAACAATTCAATTTCAGAAATTATTCAGTAAAAGAAGGCGTAGCGCAATCTCAAATATATGCACTATTACAAGATACCCGAGGTTACCTTTGGCTTGGAACAAGAGGTGGTGGTATTTCTAGATTTGATGGTTTAAAGTTCAAGACTTATTCTAAAAAAGATGGACTTGCAAGTAATTATATCTTTTGTATTAAAGAGAATAGAAAAGGCAATTTACTCATTGGAACTAACAATGGCTTAAGTATATATAACGGAATTAAATTTGTCAATTATGGCGTCAGGACTGGCGATACTACACAATTCTGGATACTTGATATAGTTGAGGGTGTTAATTCTGAGATATGGTTGGCAACAAATCAAGGGTTATTTACTTTAAACAATGGGATTTTAACCAATATAAGTGAAAAAATTGGCGAGAAATCTTTGATGATTAACACCATTATTAGAGATAAAATTGGAAATATTTATTATGGCACTGCACTTGGATTATCAAAAATAATCATTAAAAATAATCAATATCAAAATGTCAAATTATTTAAGTCTTCAAAAGCTAATACAGGCTCAGTGAATACGCTTAAAATAGACTCAAAAGGTACTATTTGGATGGGAACTTATAACAATGGCTTATTTTACTACAAGAATGATTCTGCACTTCGCATTACCGATGACCCTGTCTTAAACAAACAAAGTATATTTGATATCTATTTTGATGATCAAAATAATCTTTGGTTAGCAACACTTCACAAAGGTGTTGGTATATTTAATTCGATAGCTAGATCAATAACTTGGATTGGAGAACAAGAAGGTATTAGTAACAATCATGTTCGAAGTATTTGTAAAGATAAAAATGGCAATTATTGGTTTGGTACTTCAGGCGGTGGCGTTTGTAATTATTTTGGAAACAAATTTACAACCTACGATAAGAGTTCGGGATTAACTGGAAACTTTATTTATAGCGTATTTAAAGATAGTAAAAATCGTTTATTCATTGGTACATCAGATAAAGGATTTTGCATATTAGATAGCGGAAAATTTCATTCTTATGGGCATAATCAAGGGTTTGGCGACCTAAAAGTGAAAGCAATATGTGAAGATAATTATGGCAACATTTTACTTGGTACAGAGGCTAATGGACTTTTCCGCTTTAATGGCGATTCATTTGTACAAATTAAAGGACTTGAAAAAAAATATATCCGATACCTATTAAAAGATGAAAATAATGATGTTTATGTAGCAACTGCAGGAGCAGGTGTTTTTATTCTTTCTGGTCAAAACCTCGATTCAAACTTAATTCAAATTACCATCAATAATGGATTACTTAGCAATAGAATTTCTTGTTTGCATCAAGATAATACTGGAAGAATTTGGTATGGAACTGAAAATAATGGATTTGGCTTTATAAAAAATAAAAAAGCCGATCCAAATGTATATACAATCAGAGATGGTATGCCTTCGAACGCGATTAGATGTTTGACAGAAGACAAATCTGGAAATCTTTGGATTGGAACAGCTGGTAACGGCATTGCTTCTAAATCACTTTATCAAGGCAGCTCTCCTATTCATACATATGATTATAAGAATGGGCTAAGTTCTTCAAATATTTATTTGATGTCTATGGATGAAAACAATAAACTTTTTATTGGGTCGGAAACAGGATTAGACTTATTAGAACTAGATGCCAATGGAAAAGTCATGCAAGT
>JADLHV010000017.1 GCA_020848595.1 Bacteroidia bacterium | reverse complement strand
TGTATCAAATTTATTTTGCAACCCATTTCTTTGGCCATATTACATATGCTCCAAATAAAATAAAACTTATGATGGTTGCAGCTGCCCATGTGTAAATATCCGAAATTGGATCCGACATCCTTTCTATACTCACACTCACTAGCTCCTTTGGTTTTAATATAACATCCCAAGAATTGAAACGCAAATCTCTTCCTAAATAAATCCCTATCCCTCCAAGTATACATAATATTAATACAACCAATCTTATTAATTCTATTCCTATATACTTCAATAAATATTCCTCTATATCCTTTAATGACAAAACAGCACTAATAAAAGCACATAAAGCAAAATAAGACAAGGTCATTAAATCTAATAAGAAATAACTTTGATCTCCATAGGTCAAATGTATGTAATCGGTCATCATATAGGGTGCATTAGGGAAAAACAAAAGCCATAGTATCCCTAAAAACACATGACTATATAAAGCGTATTTGCCCTTTTGTAATTGCAATAAAAGCGTACTCAATCCTAATGGAACAATAGCTAAGAATAAATTCCACATTAAAAATAACAAAGGTTTATCAGTTGGAATAAATTGTCTTAATAATACAAGTGCCAATCCAATCAATCCAACAATAAAGTACTTTTTTACTAATGACCAACGCCACTCTATACCCGAACGAACCAATAATAGCCATTTCATGGTACCAAATTTATAACAAACTAAACTACTATTTTTAGTGTATCGTTCAATGCAGTTTTTTATCGACATGCCTATCTATAAGTCTAAATTGGATATCTCGCTAATTTTATCAATCTTTGAAACTTATTGCAACAATTGAAAAGAGAGAATACCCATATCTATTTTGCTTCTGACTTCCACTTGGGCGTGCCGAGTTTTGAAGCTTCATTAAAAAGAGAAAAATTAATATGTCGCTGGTTAGAAAGCATACGTTCTAAGGCTACTGAAATTTATTTATTAGGTGATGTTTTCGATTTTTGGTTTGAATACCGTGATGTTGTTCCAAAAGGATATACTCGCCTACTCGGACTTATTGCTGCTATGTCTGATGAAGGCATCCGTTTTACTTTATTTAAAGGCAACCATGATATGTGGACTTTTGGATATCTTGAAAAAGAACTAGGTATTAAGGTTATTTCAGACGAATTGATTATTGTTAGAGAAGATAAGAAATTTTATTTGCATCATGGCGATGGACTTGGTCCTGGTGATTATGGCTATAAAATAATAAAGAAAATATTCAGAAATAAACTTTCCGTATTGTTATTTGGATTTCTACATCCTTTTATTGGCGCTGGATTAGCTAAATATCTATCTAAAAAAAGCAGAATCAGCAAAGGCAATAATGATAAAACTTATTTAGGCGATGATAAGGAGTTTATCCCTCTTTTTTGTAAAGAAATGCTTTCAAAAGAACATTTCGACTATTTTATTTGCGGACATAGACATTTCCCAATAGATTTAAAACTAAATGAAAATTCAAGATATATCAATTTAGGAGAATGGGTTAGCGACTTCACTTACGCCGAATTTGATGGCACGAAACTTGAACTTAAAAAATTTGAAGGATGAAAGGACCGGCCTTAATTATATGGATACTATTAGGAATTGTTGGATTGAAAGCGCAATCGAATTCCGAACAAATAGACACCATTAGAGTTGAAAATGCAGTCAATATTTTCTCCGATAATTTAGAGAATCTTTATGTAGTTACTCTCACTAATGACATCATTAAATACACCAAAGATGGCAAAAAACAGGCAACCGCCAATTTTAAAGTATTAGGTAATATCAGTTGGATAGACGCTTCTAATCCGTTTGAAATTTATGTATTTTACAGAGATCAGAACAGATTACTTATTTTAGATAACTTACTAAATCTAAGAGGGGAATATGACCTTGAAAGTATTGGAATCTCTCAGATAGCGTGTATAGCAAGAAGTTATGATAATCAAATTTGGTTGTTTGATATGGCCGATCAAAAACTAAAAAAGTATAGTAAGGACTTAAAATTAATGACCGAAAGTGCTCCATGGAATACTTTAAGTTTTAATGGTTCAATTAATCCAAGTATGATTAAAGATATAAATACAGCAGTTTTCATAATGAATGATAGTTGTATTCTTGAATTCGACATTTTTGCAAATTATAATAAAATTAAACTTAAAGACAGTTTAAGTTCTTTTAATGTTAGAGAAGGACAAATAATCTTTTTAAAAGGAAAATCGCTTTATACATACAATCCATTAACTTTTATTTTAAAGCGTTTAGACATAGAGTTACCTTCCAATTGTTTAACATTTAGTATTGGAAAAGAAAGATTGTTCATTTTAACAGATGAATTTGTAATTTTGCGCCCTTATAAGGAATAGAAATTTCCTTAATCCCCATAAAATGCTGGAAAAACTGGAAGCCATAGAGGCTCGATTCAAGGAAGTGGAATTGCTATTGAGCAGTGCCGATGTTATGAGTGACATGAAGAGATTCAAACAGCTCAACAAAGAATATAGTGATTTAAAGGAAGTAGTTGAAACTACTATTGAATATCGCAATACCCTCAATTACCTTAAACAAGCTAAAGATATGTTATCTAATGAGAAAGACCCTGATCTTAGAGAGATGGCTAAATTAGAAGCTGATGAGATGGAAGAAAAAATCGGGCCTTTAGAAGATAAAATTAAACTTCTTTTAATTCCTAAAGATCCAGAAGATGCTAAAAATGCCATTGTAGAAATTAGAGCAGGTACTGGAGGAGATGAAGCGAGTTTATTTGCCGGCGACCTAATGAAAATGTACACCCGATATTGCGAAAACAAAGGTTGGAAAGTTGAAGTAATGGACGAAAATGAAGGAACTGCGGGTGGTTACAAGGAAGTTATTTTAGAAGTGACTGGTAATAATGTTTATGGCGATTTAAAATATGAAAGTGGTGTTCATCGTGTACAGCGTGTACCCAAAACCGAAAGTCAAGGTAGAGTGCACACTTCGGCTGCAACAGTCGCGGTATTAGCAGAAGCAGAAGATGTCGACGTACAATTAAATCCAGCAGATATAGAAATGCAAACCAGTAGAAGTGGTGGTGCAGGTGGGCAAAACGTCAATAAAGTAGAAACGAAGGTGCAATTAACACATAAGCCTAGTGGAATTGTAGTTGTTTGTCAGGTAGAACGCTCTCAACTAGGAAACAGAGAAAGAGCAATGCAGATGTTAAGAACCAAGTTATATGAACGCGCATTAGAAGAACACAATTCTAAAATAGCCAATACAAGGAAAACATTAGTAGCTAGCGGAGATAGAAGTGCTAAAATCAGAACTTATAATTTTCCTCAAAGCCGAGTCACCGATCATAGAATAAACATGACAGTATATTCTTTAGACAGTTTCCTAAATGGCGAAATTCAGGAAATGATCGACGCTTTAAAAGTTGCCGAGAACGCAGAAAGGATGCAAGAAGGCAATTCCTAAGGACTTTTTTTAAACTCCAGCAGGACCTTGCTTGATACCCTCGCCATCTTTTCGGATTGGTTTCTCCATTCCTTTTCTTCGGCTACGCACTTTAGGATATTTTTTCTCAGTGTTCATGATTATTACTTGTGTAACATTTTAAAGAAGACAATTATTGTGCCTTTTTAAATATTAGACGCAAAAATTCTTAAAACGTTTCACAAAAATTTAATTTTTATCGAAATATGAATAACTCATGACATTTGTTTTATAACGCCAAATGTTAACAACCATTTGTTATAACAAACTTCTATCCATTTAATAAAAAAGAAACCTTTAATTATCAATACTTTCGGAACGCTTCAAAGATTGAATTTTACTACTCCATTTTAATAGACAAGTAAAAATACCTACTCAATTATTTTTCTTACAATTTAGCTAAAAATGCACTTTTCTAGAAAATACTTTAATTAATATCTCGGCATTTTTCTGATTAATACTTTCCAACGACAAACTTCTCTGCCATTAATTTTCCTTCGCGCACTGCATAGTTAGTTCCGCGATCTTCTGGATAAACTTGAGCCATTGTATTAATATAGAGATTTTGAACAGGTGTTCTATAATCTGGTATAATCTGACTGTAATGTTTTGTAACAAGAGGTTGCGAGAATGGTTCTCTCCATACATGATAATTCAAAACCCAATCACGATTAAAATCTGGAAACATCTTTTGAATAAAAGGCAAAGCATATTCAAAAAACTCCTCAGATGTCATTTGATAAAGCTTTTCATCAGTTGGTAAGTACTTAGACAAATAAACAATATGGCGACCTTTATACGACTCTTTAGGCTCAAAATTCGTATGTTCTATAATCCCAACAAATGGAAAACCTGGATCATTAACATTTAACCAATAAATTTCACTTAAACTTTTAGTTAATTCTAGAGTTAAACAGACATTGCCGATGTATTGAATTTTCTCTAACTGCTCAATATAACCTTCTTTAGTTGATGCTTTTAACAAGTTTGCACAAATCGGAAGAGGCAAAGTTAAAACCGACTTATCGGCTCTAGAAGAAGTACCATCTTCAAATTTAAAAGTACCATCATTTTCAACTTGATTTACTGCTTTATTGTATTGAATAATGCCTCCCATCTTTTGAATTGATTCGGCCATAGATTCAGCTAAAGAAGCAAATCCACCTTTGTAATAAGCTAAGAACTCCTTGCCTTTTTCGCCTCTACTACCGCCGCGCAACTTAAGTTTATTCCAAAACCAAACAGCAGAAACGGTTTCAGCATAACGTCCAAATTTACCTTTTAATAAAGGTTCCCAAACCACTTCATAACCCTGCTTACCACAAATACCAATTAACCAATCTTTGGCAGTAACATTTTCCAATTTTTTCCAATTTTTAACTGTTCTAACAGCAAGAACCACAAAACCCAATCGAATTCTGTTTATTAAATTCAATGGTTTAAATTTAAGTAAGTCGAGTGGAGAACTCAACTTAAAAAAATTATTTGAATAATACATTCCTGTTCGAGTTGGTCTTACAAGGATATGGTCTTCAGTTCCAAGATCTTTAATAAGGTCCATTATATGTTTATCGTTGGTAAACCAATGATGATAAAACTTTTCAAGATTTTCTCCTTCAACTTTGAAAGAACCAGCTAAACCACCTGGCTCAGCATCCTTCTCAAAAATATTGACCTGCCATCCAGCTTTAGCAAGGTAGTAGCCAAGACTTAATCCTGTGAATCCTGCTCCAGCTATATTGATTGTTTGTTTGCTCATGTTTTAAAAACCCATTTTTTCTTTGATAATATACAATGGGCGTCTTTTTATCTCTCCGTATATTCTTCCAACATATTCGCCAATGATACCAAGTACAAGTAAAATAATACCTCCTATGAGTAAAACTGATATCATTAATAAAGTCCAACCTTCAACAAAATTCTCTGTAAATAGTCTCATGTATAAGGCATACAAAATTCCAATAAATGCGATTACTGAAGTTATAAAACCAACAAAAGTGGCAATTTTCAGAGGGGTATTAGAAAATGACAAAATGGCATCACTAGCTAAACGCAACATTTTTTTAAGCGGATATTTAGTAGAACCTGCGAATCTGCTTTCTCTATCATATTCAACAAATGTTTGCTTAAATCCAATCCAAGCAACCATTCCTCTCACAAATCTGTAAGTTTCGCGCATAGATAAAAATTGATCAAGAGCAATTCTATCCATTAATCTAAAATCTCCCGTATCTAAAGGAATATCAACATCACTCAATCGATTAATAAATCTATAGAAATATTTAGCAGTAAGCAATTTAAACTGACTTTCTCCAGCCCTTTCGCGTCGTTTACCAAAAATCACATCATAACCTTCCTCCCACTTTTTAATCATTTCTAAAATCACAATTGGTGGATCTTGTAAATCAGCATCAATGACAACTGCTGCATCCCCTTTACAATTATCTAATCCAGCTGTTATGGCGATTTGGTGTCCAAAATTTCGAGCAAAATTGATTCCTTTAACTTTTGGATCTAATTGTATTTTTTCTTTGATTAAATCTACTGTTAAATCTTTACTTCCATCATTTACAAAAATCAACTCATAATCATATTTACTCGAGTCTAACTGCGATAATGTATCAGTTAAGCGTCTATATGTCTCTTCAAAGACTTCTTGTTCGTTAAAACAAGGCACTACTATTGAAATCAATTTCATAAATTATGACTATATAAAGATACTATACTAAATGATGCTTATAGTGGAATATTACCGTGTTTTTTTCTTGGAAGATTTTTCACTTTATTTTCTAACATAGCGAAAGCTGCAATTAATTTAGAGCGAGTTTCTTCAGGGTAAATTACATCATCAATAAATCCCCTTTCAGCAGCTCGATAAGGATTAGCGAAGATTTCAGCATATTCTGATTCTTTTTCTTTCCAAGCTTGTTGAGGGTCATCCGCATTTGAAATTTCTTTCTTAAAAATAATTTCAGCAGCTCCTTTTGCACCCATAACGGCAATTTCTGCACTTGGCCAAGCAAAATTCATATCTGCACCAATATGTTTACTATTCATAACATCATAAGCACCGCCATATGCTTTACGTGTTATCACCGTAATTCTTGGAACAGTAGCTTCACTAAATGCATATAATAACTTAGCTCCATTAGTAATAATGGCATTCCATTCTTGGTCTGTTCCAGGTAAAAAACCAGGCACATCTTCTAAAACAAGTAAAGGCACATTAAAGGCATCACAAAAGCGAACAAATCTTGCACCTTTTGTTGATGAATGAACATCTAACACACCTGCCAATGAACTTGGATTATTAGCTACAATACCAATACTTCTACCAGCTAATCTTGCAAATCCTACAACAATATTTTCTGCAAAATTTTTATGTACTTCAAAGAAAGAACTTTCATCAACTAATCCTTCAATGACTTCCCTCATATCGTAAGGTTGATTGGCATTATCTGGCACAATATTTTTCAATACTTCGCGGGTTTCATCTGCAGAAGTATAAGGCAACATTGGCACTTTTTCCTCACAATTTTGAGGTATATAACTCAACAAAGCCTTCAGATTAGTTAAACAATCAATTTCGTTTGCAAACGAGAAATGAGCGACGCCAGATTTACTAGAATGGACAGAAGCTCCACCTAATTGTTCGCTACTAACTTCTTCATTGGTAACAGTTTTAACGACATTTGGACCCGTCACAAACATATAGCTTGTATTTTCAACCATACCAATAAAGTCGGTAATCGCTGGCGAATAAACTGCTCCACCAGCACAAGGTCCCATTATGGCCGAAATTTGAGGTATAACTCCTGATGCAATCGTATTTCTATAGAATATATCTGCGTATCCACCTAAGGAGACAACACCTTCTTGAATCCTGGCCCCACCACTATCATTTAATCCAATTAAAGGCGCTCCATTTTGTAAAGCAAGATCCATAATTTTACAAATCTTTTCGGCATGTGTTTCACTTAAAGACCCACCAAATATTGTAAAATCTTGAGAAAAGATATAAGTAAGTCTGCCGTTTATAGTTCCATAGCCAGTAACAACACCATCGCCGAGAAACTTTTGCTTTTGCATTCCAAAATCGTGACTTCTATGCGTTACAAAAGCTCCAATTTCATTAAAACTATTTTCATCTAATAAGAAATGGATTCTTTCTCTTGCAGTTAATTTTCCTTTACTGTGTTGCGATTTAACACGATCTTCTCCGCCACCTTGTATAGACTCATGGCGTTTGTTTTCAAGTAATTCCCTTTTATTCATTTGTGATTGAGATAGACTTCCCATAATTTTATGGTGCAAAATAACGACTTTTTCGATAGTCTTTGCGATTTTCAACGCATAATTTCCTCTAAAGTTAAGTTAACACCATAACGACCTTGTCCAATAACAGTTGGAAAAGAGAATATTATTTTTGAAGAACTGTTCTTTTTATCGTTGGCTAGAAACTTTTTTAATCCCTTTAATTCTACTTCTGTTGGCATTTCTACACCTATCTCCTTTTGAATTAACTGACTAATTCTTTGACAGTCTGTTAAACTTAATATCCCTTTATTAAAGGCTAGTTTAATTTCCAATAACATACCAGAAGCAATAGCTATTCCATGCAAAATGGGGGTACCTTTTTCTAACATAAACGACTCCAGAGCATGGCCAATAGTATGTCCAAAATTTAACAATTGACGTTCTTTATTATCTTTAAAATCTTGACTTACCAATTCGGCTTTATTATGTGCGCATCGATGAATTAACAAATCTAATGACTCGTTATTCTCTATCATTTCAAACAATTCGGAATCATAAATAGCTGCAGTTTTAATTATCTCAGCTTTGGCGGCAATTATATGTTCGGTGGGTAAAGTTTCTAGAAATTCCGTCGACAGTATAACTACTTCTGGCAATTGAAATGTGCCGAGATAATTTTTAAGATGCTTATAATCAATGCCAGTTTTCCCACCTATTGCTGCATCTACCATTGCAAGCAGTGTAGTAGGAACATTGAGATATCGAATTCCTCTTCTAAAAATAGAAGCAGCAAATCCACCTAAATCGCTTACAACACCTCCGCCTAAATTAACAATTATATCATTCCGTTTTAATTCAAGCTGATACAATTTATCAAGCACAAAACTTAGGGTATCTAAATTTTTAAATTGCTCACCAGCCGGTATTACAATCAAACGATCTGAACTTAATCCCAACTTTGAAAAGCAATATTTAGCGGTGTTTTCATCACAAAGAATTATTGGATTTATAATATCTTTAGCCTCAAGCCATTCTCTTAAGACAAACCCCGCATTAGAGGTAAATACAAGATTAGCAGGATTGCTCACGTCTTGATAGTATCGTAAAAAGATTTGTTTGCAGGATCCATTCGCGACAACAATTCAATAGCTTTATTTTGTTCGGCACTAGGAGCTCCTTTAAAAATTTCAATAAGCTCTTTATACTTAGCATTAAAAAAGACCTTTACAAGCATCGAATTGGGATAAACCTTAGTAATATCTTCAAAACTTTCTAAGGCTTTATAAATTTCATCACGTCCTTTCACAACATCCTTATTCATGACATCTAAACCATTAAGGTGATAAGAATAAAATGCTTTTCGAACAGGCAAATAGCGATCATTAAGTAGATTGTCAACCAAATAAAATCTGTTTTTTAAACTTTGACCATCATTGGGTCTCCAACCATCAATACTTTGACTAGCATTAACAATTTCGCGTGCTTTTTGAAAGTATGGAGTACCACCCTCAGAAGCATAACTATCATAATTCATTCCAATTACAATATTGACATAATAGGCTAGAATACCAGTTAAATTATAGACATTAGCATTTTGTTGAAATTCCATAGCTTGGAATTCTTGGTAAGTAAAATTAATTGACTGGTCGAGTTGATTAAATAATACAGTATTGTATGTACTTCCATAAACTGGTCGAGTAGCTTGAATCTGCATAGTTCCTTCAAAACTATAGGTATTCATATCATAAGCTGTAATATCGATGAGCATTGTCAATTTAAAACGTTCGATATTATTTATTTTATCGCTACACCATAATTTTTGATTTATGAATTGCGAGATAGATTGTTGTAAAGAATTAAATATTTGGGTATTACTTATTTGAACTTTAGGGTGAATAATAGTAATAGTCGCTTCTACGTCTTGATTTTGAGACTTGACTGCGAAAACAGTGAACAACAATATGGTGACAACTAATCTTTTCATGCTAGATTTTCTGCAATACAATTAAGAATATCTTTTGCAACAGCGTGTTTATCCTTAAGAGGGAATTCAAAAATAGTACCTTTTTCGAGAATTATACTAATCTTATTGGTATCGTGTTTGAAACCTGCACCTGGATCATTTAAAGAATTTAAGACAATAGCATCTGCATTTTTCCTTCTTAATTTTTCCCGAGCATTTTCAATTTCATTATGAGTTTCTAAAGCAAATCCTATCACCAATTGTCCAGCTTTTTTTGCATGTCCCAAAGTATAAAGAATATCAGGGTTTTTGATTAGATTAATGGTAAGAACTTCTTCGTTTTTTTTAATTTTCACATCGTGATAATGCTCTGGTCTATAATCGGCAACAGCTGCAGACATAATGGCAAGATTACAATCAGAAAACACTTCAATACATTTATGATACATTTCTAAAGCCGATTCGACGTGATGAACTTGAATATTTTCATGTTCAATTTTAAGTGCAGTAGGTCCAGACACTAAAATCACATTGGCTTCTAAATTTGCAAGTTCTTCTGCTATAGCATAACCCATTCTTCCTGTAGAGTAATTTCCAATGAAACGCACTGGATCTATCTTCTCGTATGTAGGACCAGCAGTTATGACAATTTTTTTACCTTTAAAAAAATCAGTGGTCAAAATATTTACAAATTTGTTCTAAAATATTCTCAGGTTCGGCCATACGACCTTTACCTTCTAATCCGCTAGCTAATTCACCATTTTCTGCATCAATCAATACATTTCCATACGATTGTAATGTATTGATATTAGAAACGACTGCAGGATGTTGATACATATCTAAATCCATTGCAGGTGCGAAAAAAACAGGGCATCTAGCCGATAAGTATACAGCAGTTAAAAGATTGTCGCAAGCACCATGAGCCATTTTAGAAATGGTATTAGCACTTGCTGGAGCAATAATATAGGCATCTGCCCATAGCCCTAAATCAACATGATTGTGCCATGTCCCATCAGATTGATTATAGAAATCTGACAATACAGGATTTTTGCTTAAGGTAGATAAAGTAATAGGAGCTATAAATGATTTTCCCGATTCGGTCATAATAACTTTCACCTCTGCTCCTTCTTTAATTAGCAGACGTGTAAGAAATGCCGATTTATAGGCAGCAATACTACCTGTAACTCCTAGTAATATTCGCTTACTCTTCAGTCTCATCAGGCAGACGGAAATACACCTTTCCATTCAGGAACTCCTGAGTAGCAACCAAAGTTGGTTTAGGCATTTTCTCATACATAGCACTGATCTCAATTTGTTCCCTATTCTCATGCACTTCTTCCAAGTTGTCATGATCAGAAGCAAATTCAGACAATTTACTGCTCAACTCTTCTTTCATCTGTTGACCAATTTGATTTGATCTTTTAGCGATGACAACAGCTGACAAATAAATATTGCCTGACAAGTTTTCCAAATCTTTCAGATCCCTTGCTTCTGCACTAGGCGACAATTTTTGTTCTTTCATTATTATTGGATTTTATTGAGTTTCTTATGTTTATCTAATTCCACTTTTGCTTTAGCTTCAAGTTCTTGTACTTGAATATAATGCGCAGCTGCGGATGTGTTATTTCTATAATATTCTTTGCATTCAGCAAACACATTGTTATAACGCTCTTCTTTCTTCTCCTCGATACTATTCTTAGCATACATATAAGCACTTCGAGCGATTAAGTATTCTATTTCTTCTTTATTTTCAATATCTGGAAAATCCTTTAAGGTATTCTTAAACGTTACCATAGCCGCGAGATAATCATCCATTTTGAAATACATCTGTGCGGCTTGATAAGATTTTGTCATTAAACTTTTTCTTAACTCATCGATATGGTTATTACAAAAATCTTTATAAATTGAGTTAGGATATTGATTAAGAAACAACTGAATTTCTGAAATGGCTTTTGTTGTATTAGACTGATCTAATTCATAAGGTAAAGCACCTAGATAAAGACAGCTAACATAACGGTAACTGCACTCCTCGGTATGTTTACTATTAAAGAAATTTTCGGTGAAATTTTTAAAGTGAAAAGCAGCTAATTCATACTGACCCATACCATAGTAACAGTATGCATAATTCAAATAAATATCTTCACTTTCTGTTTTGCCCCTATAAAATGCTAGTAAATCTTCATATAAGGTAACAGCTCTAACATAATCTTTCTTCTCGTATAGTTTATTACCGAGTGCCATTTTTTGCTCATTTGTTCCATTTTTAACCACCTTGCTATATTCAGAGCAAGAAGTTAAGACCAAAAACGTCAAAATCGCTATATATTTACCAGTTTTCAAATTAATCTGCAAAGTTAATGTTTTCAACGAGATTAATCAAAAAATGTTACATTAACCCTTCATCGGCATAAGAAAAATATCCCGACTGAGCTACTATTAAATGGTCTATTACATTAATATCCAGTCATTT
>JADLHV010000016.1 GCA_020848595.1 Bacteroidia bacterium | reverse complement strand
TCGAAAATGACTCTGAGACACATGTAAATTCATCAATACTTCGATTTCAAAACATCGATTTTTATTTAAATGGATTTCCAATTAAACCCAATGTAATTGCAAATAATATCACTTTAAAAGAAGGCGATTTCTACCGATTAGATGAAGTTGAAAAAACCTATACCAGATTAAGCGAATTACCTATCTTTAAATTCATTGAAATTGGATTTAATAAAGCACCAGTAGATTCTGTGCAAGGATTAGAAGCTACCATTACTTTAAAAACCAACTACAGACAATCGTTTACCATCGAACCACAAGGCATTATCTCGCAATTAAATAGAATTCAGAATATCAATTTAGGCAATTCTTATGGTGTAGCGAATAGTTTAGTATGGACCAATCGAAATTTATTTCACAATGCCGAATTATTTGAAATTAGTGCTAATACAAGACTTGAAACACAACTCTTTAGAGATACTATCAAAGACAAACTCTCCTATTTTAATCCAGCATTTCAACAGAGTTTAAATCTGCGTTTATCTATTCCTAAAGCCAGTCTACTTTCCTTTTTAGAAGCTTGGAAATGGTCGAAGCCACGCATACGTTCTATTAAAACCAATTTTAATTTATCGTTTCTATATGAGTTTAACCCCGATTATGTAAGAAGAATTCTGCCATTAACTTATCAATTTCAAATTCAATCTCAGAAAGTTACATGGTTCTTTAATATGTTAGATATGTCTTTTAGTAGAAATACTCTAAAAATCGACCTATCAAATAGAACAGATAGTGCATTTATTCAGCGATTATTCGCTAACAACCTTATAACTGCGACTTGATTAAACTTCTTATATTCTGATAGAGGGTGGACCAAACACAAAACCAATTTTTTTATTAGAGGAAACGTTCTTGAAATAGGTGGAAATATCCATAGAGGTATCCGAAGATTAATTGATAATGTTGACAATCCAGATACATCCTATTCTTTATTAAAAGTTAATTATTACAATTACGCCAAAAGCGAAATAGATGCTCGTTGTAGTACAAATTTTGACGAAAACAATTCAACAGCCATTCGATTAAATATCGGTATGGTTTATCCATATTGGAATCAAAAAGTTACACCATTTGATAAACTATTCTTTATTGGTGGCGCTAATTCATTAAGAGCTTGGCGTCCACGTACCATTGGACCAGGCGCCTACTACGAAAGTTCGAAGAATTTTAGAATTGATAGAGCTGGCGATTTCATTATTCAAGCCAATGCCGAATACCGATTTGATATTTTTAGTAAACGACTTGAAGGAGCTTTCTTTGTTGATGCAGGTAATGTTTGGGTTATTCGAGATGTGAACGATGTAGACCCTTTAAAGCTGTTTAAATTAAATACTTTTATTAGTGAGATAGCGGCTAATACAGGAGTTGGATTGCGATTCGACTTTGAATTTTTTCTATTCAGACTCGATTGGGGAATGCAAGTACACAATCCTGAAAAACCAATTGGACAAACTTGGGTAATTAAAGAATTTGCACGAGATAACTACTTTACCAAATACTCAATTTTAAATTTTGGTATTGGATATCCTTTCTAAAAATATCTTTTTTGAATATTGCAAAAATCCTATATTTGCACTCCTTTAAATGGTGGTCATAGCTCAGTTGGTTAGAGCATCAGTTTGTGGTTCTGAGGGTCGTGGGTTCGATTCCCATTGATCACCCAAAAAAGCCGATACATTTGTATCGGCTTTTTTATTCAATATCTAATATTAGTTGACTTTAAAAGCTACTTGCGTTTTTCGGCAGCATCTTTCAACATATCCAATCCTGTTACAAGCATATCATCCATCATGCCACTGAAAAATACGCCCATTACATTAAATGGATAATCCATATGCATGTCCATTCCCCAAGTTGCCTTACTTTTTAATGAATCTCCACTTAGATTATAAAATGCAGTTGGCTGACCTCTATCTCCAAAATCTAAATTAATATCAACGCGCTCCCCTTCTATTATATTGGTTATTGTTTGGCTACCACTTCCTACTTTAGAGTTATCACTCGACCACTCCATCCTACTGCCCGTTTTACCATCTTCTCCTGTGATAATAGTTTTCATATTGGGATCAATTTTCTTCCATTGCGACCATTTCTCATGATTTTGGAAATTTGAAATATATCCCCAAACAACCGACTTGGGTGCATTAATTTCAATCGATTTCTCGTAGTGAAAGTCCTTTTTAATAAATAGACCAGCAATTAAACCCAGTGCAAGAACACTAAGTATTAAGATAAGTAAAAATTTAATTATTTTCATATATATTCAATAAAGATACAAATCAATACAGAAGTATACGATTTTGCAAGTTATTTTTTTAATAATCTACCAAAAATAGATTAATAAAACAAAAAGACAGGAAATTAAATCAAATATTTTAAGCTATAAAGCGTAAAGAGTTTATCTAGAATTATTTTCTAGAGATAGCTTTTTCGGCAGCAGCAATCACATCAGGCACATCTAAACCATATTTAGCCATTAGTTGATCGGGCGTACCACTTTCTCCAAAAGAATCATTTACACCTACAAATTCCATTGGACGAGGTAAATTTCGGGCTAATAATTGGGCGATACTATCACCTAAACCACCATTATACATATGTTCCTCGGCACTCACCACGCAACCTGTTTTAGACACAGAATCAAGAATAGCTTTTTCATCTAAAGGTTTAATAGTATGTATATTAATCACTTCGGCACTAATCCCTTTTTCTTTAAGAGCTTGAGCAGCTTGAATGCTTTTCCAAACTAGATGACCAGTACAAAAAATTGACACATCTGTTCCTTCGTAAATAGTTACCGCTTTACCTATTTCAAATTTTTGATCAGGAGCAGTAAAAATTGGCACTTTAGGACGACCAAAACGCAAATAGCAAGGACCATCATATTGCGCAATTGCGATTGTAGCCGCTTTAGTTTGATTATAATCACAAGGATTTATGACCACCATACCTGGCAACATTTTCATCAAACCCAAATCTTCTAATATTTGATGAGTTGCTCCATCTTCACCAAGAGTAACACCGGCATGAGAAGCACATATTTTTACATTTTTACCACTGTAAGCGATACTTTGACGAATTTGATCATATACTCTACCAGTACTAAAATTAGCAAATGTACCAGTAAATGGAATTTTTCCTCCAGTAGCTAAACCAGCCGCAACGCCCATCATATTGGCTTCTGCAATTCCCATTTGAAAGAATCTTTCTGGAAATTCTTTTTTAAAAGCATCCAT
>JADLHV010000015.1 GCA_020848595.1 Bacteroidia bacterium | reverse complement strand
CCTTGCATTTTGGTTCCTTCACCCAATGTTGCAGAAGATCATCAAACTAAGAATGCCTTAGCATTAACAGATAAAGGAGCGGCTATATTAGTTAAAGATTTAGAAGCAAAAGTAAAATTAGTAAACAAAGTTGTCGAAATTGCGAAGAATGATGAACAATTAGAGGCATTAAGTTATAAGATTGGTTTGTTGGCGAAACCAGATGCCTTAGAAACAATAGTCAATACAATAGAAGCAGTACTATGAATATCAAGGACATCAAAACCGCTTATTTCCTCGGCATTGGAGGAATAGGTATGAGCGCCATCGCTAGGTATTTCAAAGCCATTGGGATAGAGGTGCTAGGGTATGATAAAACTCGAAATGACTTTACATTAAAATTAGAAGAAGAAGGATTTGACATTCATTATTTTGAAAGTCTCGATTCAATACCTGAAAATGTTAAGAATGGTTATAGAAGTATTGTCATTTATACTCCTGCTATTCCTAAGGATAATATTGAGTTTCGATATTTTGTTGAACACGATATTCATCTATATAAGAGAGCCGAAGTTTTGGGTATGATTTCTTCTAATGCCTATACGATAGCTGTAGCAGGAACTCACGGTAAAACAACAACGAGTTCTATGCTTGCTCATTTGTTTAATGAATGCGGTATTAATTTTACTGCTTTTCTAGGTGGCATTAGTGCTAATTTTGAGAGCAATTATGTCCATAAGACGGATGGGATATCCTTGTTCGAGAAGCCAATAATGGTATTAGAAGCAGATGAGTTTGATCGTTCTTTTTTACACTTAAATCCAGATATTGCGATTGTAACATCAACAGATGCAGATCATTTAGATATATATGGTGAGCCTGAAGAAGTGAAGCGTTCATTTCAAGAATTTGTAGATAAACTGAAGAAAGGTGGATGGGCGATTATTAATGATTTATTAGATTTAAAGACAACCGAAAATCTGATAACTTATGGTAAAACTGATGCGGCTATGGCTCAGTATTCTGGGATAAAAGTGATTAATCATCAGTTTTGTTTTGTTTACAAGCATAAAGAATATTCATTTGAAGTGCGCAATTCATTGCCAGGATTTCATAATGTAGAAAATGCCACAGCGGCTATCACTGTATGTTTACATCTTAATTTACCAAGCAAGTTTATAATCGCGGCATGTGGAAGTTTTAAGGGTGTGCGTCGCAGATTTGAATATGTTTATAACAGGGCCCAGTATGTTGTGATAGATGATTATGCACATCATCCAACTGAATTAAAAGCATGTATAAATTCGGTACGCGAGTTATATCCTAAAAAACATATTACGGGTGTTTTTCAGCCGCATTTATATAGCAGAACCAGAGATTTTGCTGATGAATTTGCTGAGGCACTCGATTTATTAGACGAATGTTGGTTAATGGATATTTATCCTGCAAGAGAATTACCTATTGAAGGCATAAATGCGGAGTATATTGCATTAAAAATGGCTAAAACACCATTGTTGATTTCGAAAGAAAATGTAGTGAAAAAACTAGAAGAGAAACCAGAAGAATTATTGATAATATTAGGGGCTGGAAATATAGACCAATTGGTTAAGCCTATAAGAACCATATATGAAAAAGCTGATAGAATTTCTTAAAACAAATAAGAAGTGGAATCTTATATTATGGATTTTCATTGGTGTGTTTCTGTTAGGAGCGCTCATGGTAATTAATGGCAAAGAGAAAAGTTTGAAAGTCAATAGTATTAAAGTTCTTATAGAGCCTAGAGTGTTATTGTCTTTTTTGGATAGTTTAAAAGTGATGGAGATTTTGAAAGGAGAAGAAGAAGAGAGGACAATACTTGGAGAAGCTAGTAAGCAAATAAATTTAGATGAGATGGAAAGTGCATTAGAATCTTATCCATTTATTGAAAGTGCCGATGTGTCTTTAGACCTTTCTGGTAAATTAATTGTTAAAGTTTTACAGAGAAGTCCAGTACTTAGAGTGATTAATTCACATTATCAAAGTTACTATGTAGCAAAAAGTGGATTTAAGATGCCAACACATGCTTCATTTAGTCCAAGAGTCTTGGTAGCCACAGGTAATATCGCGGAAACATTGATAGATTCGAGTTCTGTTAAATCGACACTTTTGAAGGACTTATTGGCAATTGCGAACTATTGTAACAATGATGAGTTCTGGCAATCGCAAATTGAACAATTATATGTAGATAATTATATGGATATAATATTGATTCCTAAGGTAGGAAATCATAGTATTGTATTTGGTTCGGCAGATAATTTAGACAATAAGTTCGCGCGTTTGAAGACCTTCTATTTGCAAGGACTTAACAATGTCGGTTGGGATGAATACACAAAGATAAATCTTCAATACGATTCGCAAATTGTCGCCGAAAAAAGAAATTATATTCCAAACACACAAACACAAACACAAAATCAACCATGAAGGAAAAAGATAATATGTCAAAACTAATAGTAGGACTCGATATTGGAACAACCAAAGTATGCGCCATTGTTGGTCAACGCAATGAGAATGGAAAAATCAACATCCTAGGTGTTGGTTCTCAACCTTCTCTAGGCGGCGTTATGCGTGGCGAAGTAACTAATATCGCAAAAACAGTAGACGCAATTAAGGGCGCAATTGCACAGGCGTCTAAAATTTCAAATGTAGAAATCAATGCTATTCACGTTGGTATTGCTGGAGAGCATATCAAAAGTTTTCAGCAAACTGGTGTTCGTATTCGTGAAAATTCTGAAGCTGAAATCACTAAATCTGAGCTAAGTGAGATGAACCGCGAGCAATACCGCACAGCAGTTGAACCTGGTTCTAAAATACTTCATGCTGTGCCTCAAGAGTACACCATCGATTCTCGTTTTACGACCAAAGAACCTGAGGGTATGCCTGGTACTAAGTTAGAAGGTAAATACCATATCGTAACTGGTCGTGTAAGTGCTGCTAAGACCATTGTTAAGTGTGTTGAAAATGCAGGCTTAACTGCAACAGATGTTATCGTTGAGCCAATTGCTTCTGCTTATGCTGTTTTAACAGAAGAAGAATTAGAAACAGGTATTGCTATAGTGGATATTGGTGGTGGAACTACCGACTTAGCCATTTTTTATGATGGTAAAATAAGACATACTGCTGTTATTCCTTTTGGTGGCGAAATTATTACTGCCGATATCGTTGAGGCTTTTGGCATATTGCCTAAGCAGGCCGAATTGATTAAAACAAAATATGGTCATGCTATCGTAGAAGGAACTAGAAGCAATGTTTTAATTACTGTTCCTGGTATAGGTGATAGAAAAGCTAAGCAAATAATGGAGCGCAATTTGGCTCATGTTATTCATGCTCGTATGAAGGAAATTATCCTCATGGTGTATGATGAAATAAAATTATCTGGATATGCTGATAAACTGAATTTGGGCGTTGTACTTACTGGTGGAGGTGCTCAATTGAAGGATTTAGGCAATCTCGTTGAATATATTTTAGGTTGTGAAGTTAAAATAGGCATGCCTGATCCACATCTTGGAAAAGGCTTAGTGGATGAAGTAAGAAGTCCTATGTACGCGACATGTATTGGATTGGTGCTAAAGGGTTTTGATGATATGGAGCCTAGTACTTCTGATAATACTTACAAGTCGGTTAAAAAGGAAAAAGTGAAATCTGAAGAATCATCTAATGGTGGATTTATGAAAGGTTTCATTGGTAGTTTTAAACGCTGGATCGACGATGATCAAGCAATGGATGATTTCAAATAAGTATATTCCAATAATAAAAAGATATGAATTATTTTAAAGTGGAATTGCCAAAAGAACAGTCTTCTATCATTAAGGTGATGGGGGTTGGTGGCGGCGGTAGTAATGCCGTGAACTATATGTTCATGAAGGGTATAGTAGGTGTCGATTTCTATCTATGTAATACCGATGCGCAGCATTTGGAAAGAAGTCCAGTGCCTAATAAAATTCAATTAGGAAGCAATCTAACTGAGGGTCTTGGAGCTGGGGGTGATCCAGAATTTGGAAAGCGTTGTGCTCAAGAAAGTATCAATCACATCGAGGAAGCTTTAAAACACAATACTAAAATGTTGTTTATTACTGCTGGTATGGGTGGTGGAACAGGTACTGGTGCTGCTCCTGTTATTGCTCAAAAAGCTAAGCAGATGGGTATTTTAACCGTGGGAATTGTTACTCGCCCTTTTAAAAATGAAGGTCCTGCTAAAGCTTTAAAGGCCGAAAAAGGTATCGAAGATTTGAAACCTCATGTTGATGCTATGCTCGTAATTAGCAATGAGAGAATTCTTCAAATGTTCTCTAATCTGCGTATTCGTGAAGCTCTCGGTAAGGCCGATGACGTGCTCTTTACAGCTGCAAAAGGTATTGCCGAAATAATTACAGTTGATGGTTTCTTAAACGTCGATTTTAGAGATGTTAAAACAGCTCTTGAAAGCAGTGGTCGTGCAATTATGGGTACTGGTGTCGCTATTGGTGATGATCGTGCTTTAAGTGCATCTAAATTAGCCTTAGAATCGCCTCTTCTTGATGAAAATAGTATTGAAGGTGCTCAGCATATTTTGTTAAATATTAGTTTCGGTAAAGAAGAACCTTATGCAAACGAAATTGACGTTATATTAACTTATTTCCAAAATGAAGCGGGCTTAAATGCTAATTTAAAACACGGACTTACCTATAACGAAAACCTCGATAAAGAGTTAGCCATTACTGTAGTAGCTACAGGCTTTGATCAAGGTCTTAAATCAGCAAAGGAATTGCATAATGAGGCTGCCTATAGTGATAGTTCTGAGGAAACTGAACAAGGTGTTATTGAAATCGATTTTGGTCAAATAGATTCAATTAAGCTTAATGTCGAGGAAACACCAATTGAACCACTTAAACCTGCAGTAAAAGAATCTTTTGAAGAGTTTGTTTTTCAAGGTAGAGGGCAAAATCAAATATACCAAGAGAACCATCAAAGGGTTAATCCAAATGATTTAGATATACCTGCCTATAAAAGACATAAAGTGATTTTTGAAGAGCCTCAGCCAGGTGTCGAAATTTCTAAAATATCATTAGAAGAGGATAAGGATTCTAAAGGAATTAGATTTAAAGATAATGGCAATAAATATCTGCACGATAATGTAGATTAATAAGAAAATGTAAGTTTGTTTTAGCAAATATTAAGGTCCCAATCGTCATGATTGGGATTTTTTTTATCCTAATACGGACACACCAATTATCTTTCCAATTCCAAAGGTGATAGCAGCAGCAGCTAAACCAAAAATGACCTGTCTCATACCCGAAAACCAAACTGATTTACCTGTAAATAGTGTAATTGCCGAGCCTATAATGAATAATCCAATTGCACTGAGTCCGGCACTAATAAGAATTGCTTGGAGTCCACCTAAAAAGAAAAATGGAATAACAGGTATAATAGCGCCTATACAAAATAGGAAAAACGAAGTGAGTGCAGCTTCCATTGCAGAACCTTGTAACTCTTGGGTATTGATACCTAATTCCTCTTTAATTAAAATTTCGTGTGCTTTAGATTTATCGGTCATTATTTCTGAAGCCATTGCTCTAGCTTGTTCTTCAGGAATGCCTTTTGAAATATAGATGAGAGCTAATTCTTTCTCTTCGCCTTCTGGATTGTGTTCGAGCTCTTCCATTTCAAGCTCCATTTGATTTTCATATAATTCTTGTGAGCTTTTAACAGAAATCCATTCGCCTAAAGACATCGACAATGCCCCTGCTAAAAGTCCGGCTAACCCAGCCAATAAAACTTCCGATTGTCCACTACTAGCTCCGGCAATACCCATAACTAAGCTAAAGTTAGAAACTAAACCATCGTTACCTCCAAGAACAGCAGCTCTTAATGCATTTCCACCAACAGAGCGATGTCGTTTTTCGAAACGAGCTAAATTTGCTCCAGAAACAGTTTTCGAATGATTTAAAATGTTTTTAAGAATAGTAACGTGGGCAGTATCTGAAATAGAAATTTCTGTAGCAGTTTTTTTTCGAGCAAAACTTATAGAAGAGCTAATACTTTTTTCGGTATCTAATAATACACCTAAGATATAATCATTTCCAAATAGTTTGCCTATTCGTTGAAGTGTACGAGCTCTACCAGAGGGCTTAGGCATAGATGTAGGGTCTAAGCCATTTTTCGTCATGAACAAACTGGCATGTCCCATTTCAATTTCGCTCATTTGACGAAATACATCTGCAACATGAGGATCTTCTTCCGAATCGGCTAAAATGCCGTATAGAAATGAAGCATCTATTTCTGTTTGAATATTTTTTAGGCTTATCATATATTTTCTATTTTTAAAGACATTCTAAATTTACCCATTTCGTAGTATACTCAGCACATTGAATGCATTTTATATGAACAGTTATCCATTCGAAACCTTCTGTCCAATCTTCTATAGGTTTTTCAGGACCATTTAATTTAAAATCTTCAATTCCGAGATTACTAATATCGAGTTCTATTAAGTGTTCTTTGCATTGACATTTTTCACATGTCTTTGTTTTACTCAGTTGACTGATGTCCTTAACAGTAGTTTGATCTTTAATATACCCATCCCAGCCATGTGAACGATTGTCAAATACTAAGTGTGACTGTAAACAAATTGGACAATAAGCAATTAATTGTAAATAGTAGTCATTTTGACCATTTATTGGATTAAAACTGCAGGTAGTTTGTAAGAGAGTACCATGGTTGACCTCATCACCGACGTATTTAATAATTAAATTTTTATTGTTGCAAGTGCATTCGATATGTCCCGAAATATTAAATTCATTATGATCTTGACAATTCATAACCAAGATATCGTTTAAATGTCGAGGCATAGGGAGACGTAACATATTATTCTTCTAGTTCTTTTAAAATCTTATTGACGTCTTCTTCTGTTGAGCTTAGTTTTTGCTTACATATTTTGATCAGCATGGCTGCACGCTTTACTTTTTCAGACAATTCATCAACACCAATTTGACCTTCTTCAATATCAGAAATAATTGTTTGTAATTCTTCGAATGCTTCAGTATAGGTTGGTAGTTTACTCATTGTTATTTTTAATATTTGTAATTGTTATTGTACTCTTTGATGAACCATCTGCCAACTCTGTTTCAATACTATCTCCTAAATTAAGTTGGTCAATTGAGTTGACTGATACACCATTTAGTCGGGTTATACTAAAACCTCGTTTGAGGACATTAATTGGGTCGGCCATACTAATTAATTGTTCTTTTTGTTTTAACTCTGTTTTTTGTTTAGTTATCGAATTAAAGAAAACTTCATTAATTCGAGTTTCGGATTGTAATTGAAGTGATTTTTTAAAGTTTTGAACAATTAAGTGAGCGGATTTTTTAATAGATGCTGAAATTAAATGGACCGATTGTTTTTGGTCTTTTAATTTTGACTTAGTTGAAGAAATAATTGCTAAAGTATCTTGATTTAAATTGGTATTTGTTTGTCTTATTTGTTCTTTAGTTGAAGCACTTAATCCAAAAGCTGCATTACTAAGTAAGTGGCGATTGTCTTTAACGGCACCATTAACAAGACTTTTTAAATAACGACTAGAGTTATTAAGTTGGGATTTAGTTTGTGTAATTAGAGCCCTAGATTTGTTAAGAATAAGTTGTTGACCTGAGAGAACTGGTTCCGAAAAGTCATGAAATTTTTGAATAAGAAACTCAGCTAATTTAGTAGGTGTAATGGCATTGACACAGGTAATCATTTCTACAACTGTTTCATTGGTTGCATGCCCAATACCAGATAATACAGGAAGAGGAAATTCGGCAATGGATTTAGCTAAATTAAAATCGTTATAACAAGAAAGTCCAACATCGCCACCACCACCTCTTATAATAGCCACCACATCGAAATGTTGACGTACTTTCAGAATTCGTTTTAATTGATATTGTATGTCTTTTATGGCCGAATCACCTTGTAAAATGGCAGGAAACAAATGGTAAAAGAATCGATAGCCCCAATCATTATTTTCAATTACTTGAGTAAAATCGATAAAGCCCTTACTTGTTTCAACCGAAATAATAGCAATACGTTGAGGTAAAAGTGGAATTGGAATAGATTTATTCAGATCAATAAGATTCTCGGCGTTTAATTTTTCCAGGGCTAATTTCTTTTCAAGTTCCAAATCACCTAAGGAATACGAAGGGTCTATATCATGAATTCTAAGAGAAAGTCCATATTGAGCATCAAAAGTAATAGTACAAAGCATCATAACTTTTATACCATCTTTTAAAGGCTCTTTAATCGTTTTAATAAAATTGGCATTTACTCGATCGAAATCAGTTTTCCATAGTACCGAACGCATTTGCGCCACTATTTTACCATTATTTTTATCAACTAATTCAGGATAACAGTGTCCAGAATAGGTGTAATGATTAAGCTTATTAATTTCGGCTTTAACCCAAAAACTGCGTTCAAATTGTTCTTCCAGTACCGTTTTTATTTCTGATGCAATTTCTTGCAAGGAGTAAATAGGTTTATTCTGGATTAACGAAGCCATAGTTGATTGGTTTATGGCAAATATGAGAAAGATTTAGAAGTTTCGGTCAACATAATTTAAGAAGTTTTACTCATTCTTTTTAATGCACATTAACCAATGAGACTGAATCAATGGACTATTAACTTGACGTTGCCAAGGTGAATTTAAGATGTAATAAGTACAAATTTAATCCAAACTTGGATTGTCAGTTACAGTTAATGGCGTATCTATTTTAGCTATTACATCATCTAGTAGTGCGCTTAATCGTTCTTGAATTTGGACATCCAATGGCGTATGCTCTTCTCGTGGGCAAGTTAAATAGGTGTAGTAGGCGTATAATAATCCAATTTGACCAGGACTTAAGTCGGATCTTTGTGCTGATTTTTCAATTGAATTAGCACCAAATTCTAGATCCAATCTAGACTTAATATTATTTATGATTTCAAATCTTTTCAAATTGTCTAACCATTGCGGAAGCGCATTAATTCCGATAATAGCACCAAGTTTAGTTCTAATTCGAGTTTCCTCTTCAGCTGCTTTAGTGTTTTCGAAATGCGACCAAGCTAGTATGATGGCGCAAATACAAGCTGTCCAGGCACAGGGAGAGTATAAATATTCTAAAAATAATTCACTACTATCGTGTGTCTTAGGGTCGATGAAAAGATTATATTGGTAAAAACTTGTATCATAAATAGCAAAACCAAATAGTACAACCGAAGCTATTAAGAAATAGAATCGAATAAATCCATGCAAGACACTTTTGCCATTCATGTTAATTTCAAATCCTGTTCGATAATTATATTCACCTCCAGTGACAAACATAGTGCGGTATGGAATCAATGGTCCCATTAATAAAAAGTATTTACTTTCAATCCATTGGTTTTCTACTTTATGAATTTTTCCGCCGAAATAAGTTCCAAATATGATCATAATCTGAAGAGAGTTTTTTGAATGGCTTTGTTGTTATTTTTATTCAAGTCTAATATTAATTCGAATTGATTTCTGAAAGTTGAGTCACTGTTTATGGCCATTGATTTTTTATTTTCTAATTGACGTCGTTTTCCTAATTCAAATAAATCAATTGTATATAAATAAGCGCCACTTGAAAATGTTTGGTTATCTAATATTTCCGGACTTTTATGTTTAATTTTATAAGCAATGGCGAGGTATTTAACATTTTTCAACCATTGAGTTGTATTGACATATCCTTTATTTTTGTGAGCAATAAAACCGAATGTATGGATTTCGTTATATCCTGGTTTATCAGATTCCATCTGCATAAGTTTTTCTTTTACTGAAATCGATTCAGGGTGATTTTTATAAATTTCAATAGTGAGCGTATTGTCTTTGGTATACTTCCATTTATTTTTAATGTTTGTCAAACTATCACTGTGATTTTGAATAGAATACTTAATAAAATCCATCATAACCTCATCTTCTGATTCATATTCTATTAATGTGCTATAATTAAAATTACTATAACAAACATTGATTTGCGAGTCTAAAGCATCTAAAAATCTAGCTTCTTGATTAAAAAATGAATCTTTAAAATGGCTTTTGTTAGCATTCGATATTTCATCTTGTTTATTGGATCTAAAAACTTTTTTCTTGTAATCAAAATCTTTCAAGATGATAAGCAAGGTTACAGATAAAATAACTATAACCGATATTTTAAATTGACGAGACATAATAGTGTATCTTGTAC
This sequence comes from Bacteroidia bacterium, assembly GCA_020848595.1. GTDB lineage: Bacteria > Bacteroidota > Bacteroidia > NS11-12g > UBA955 > JABMMZ01. The sequence continues at coordinate 865 of JADLHV010000015.1, read as the reverse complement.
AAAGATAGTTGTATAGAATAGTCTTTTACAAATAGTAATTTCGTATTTAAAGGTCGAGTTGTTAAATTACTAGGGCAAGATATTAAATGGTGCTTGCATTTATTTATGGTTAAAACCAATTTTACAGCATGGCAGAACATAATGAGTTGGGAGAAAAAGGAGAGAAAATTGCGGTTAAATATTTGAATGATATTGGCTTAGAAGTATTAGAACGCAATTGGCGTAAACATAAGACCGAAGTCGATATTATTGCAAAGGATGCTGATTTATTAGTATTTATAGAAGTTAAAACAAGAGGTACAGACTATTTTGGATTGCCAGAGTCGTTTGTGAAATCAAAGAAACAAATGATGATGGCAGAAGCTGCAGAATATTATTTAGAGCAATTAGGGCAAGATAATATGGAAGTACGTTACGATATAATTGCGGTGATTATTGAAGAGAATAAAGAAATTATTATGCATTTTGAAGATGCATTTTTCCCTGATAATTTAGGTTTAAGTGCACAGTATGAGTAATGCTACATAGTTTGACAATTAAGTACAACGAAATTTGTTCTTAGATATAGCGTACTTCTGAACACAATGGAATTATTTTTATTTTTAATAACATTTCCTTTATTTCGCATTGTATAGTTATGAAGAAATTAATTTTATTTTCTGCCTTAGCCTTAATGGCAACCGCTTGCAGCAACAGTCCTAAAGAAGATGCTGTAGAACAACAACAAAGAGACAGTGCTATAACTGAGCAAAAATCTGAAGATGAGCAATTAGTTGCAGAAATTATGCGACAAGATTCTATTCGTGAAGCACAAGAAAAACTTCAGAAAGACAGTTCAATGAAGTAATATTGGACTTGTTAGTGG
>JADLHV010000014.1 GCA_020848595.1 Bacteroidia bacterium | reverse complement strand
TGACCTAAGAACTTGCAAAAAATGCGGTACTAAAATGGAAGCACCAATATTAAAAACACAAACATCATGAAACACGCAACAATAATTGGATCAGGATTAGTTGGATCACTCTGGGCCATTTACCTCAACAAAGCAGGATATAAAGTTAGCTTGCTCGAGCGACGCGGAGATATGCGTAAACAAAATCTATCAGCTGGAAAATCCATCAACTTAGCTATATCCTATAGAGGATGGAAAGCATTAGATGCAGTAGGAGTCGGGGATATTATTAGAAAAACTGCAATTCCAATGTATGGACGAACCGTTCACTCAATAGATGGAAAAACTAGTTTTCAGGCTTATGGAATTAATAATCAAGCCATTTATTCTGTTTCGAGAGGTGAAATAAATGCTCGATTAATGGATATTGCAGAAAGTAGCGGTATGACAGAATTGTATTTCGACAGTCATTGTACAGGTGTTGATATTGATAAGAATATGTCTTATTTCGAACACAATTCCAATGGTATTAAATTTGAGATAAAATCAGATGTCATATTTGCTGCCGATGGAGCATTTTCTTCTGTTAGATACAATTCTATGCAAAAGCATGATCGTTTTTCATACAGTCAAAATTATATTGAAGACGGTTATAAAGAAATATTACTGCCTTCGAATAGCGATGGTAGCCATAAATTAGATAAGAATTCATTGCATATTTGGCCACGTGGAAGGTTTATGCTAATTGCATTACCAAATCCAGAAGGCTCCTTTACTTGCACATTATTTATGCCATTTGATAATCATAAATATTGCTTCAATAATTTAAAAACAAAGCATGATATTATTGCTCTATTCAGAGAAATGTTTGCCGATTTCTATGAATTAATGCCAGAGATAGCCGATACTTGGAAAGACCATCCAACTTCTTCGTTAGCCATAATTAGATGTTTTCCTTGGCATTATAATAAAACCGTATTAATGGGTGACGCTGCACATGCAACAGTGCCATTTTATGGACAAGGTATGAATGCTGGATTTGAAGATTGTACCGTCATGTTTGGCTTAATGGAACAGTATGGAGATGATTGGAATGCTTGTTTCGAAGCTTATGAAAAAATAAGAAAACCTAATGGAGACGCGGTTCAAGACCTTTCATTACAAAATTATCTTATAATGCGCGATAAAGTCAATGACCCGGATTTTATCTTACAACAAAAAGTTGAAAAACGAATTCATGAATTGTATCCCGATCAATACTTACCTTTGTACTCGATGGTGTCATTCAGTGATATTGAATATCATACCGCATTAGAACAAGGAAAAAAGCAAGATGCTGATATGAGAGATTTCATAGAAAAACACCAAATCACCCCAGAAATGACTGAAATCGCAATAGATGAAATCATTCACAAGGCATTAAATAAAGAAATATTGGTATAATAAAAATGAAAGAAAATCAAATCGATCTTCTAAAAAGAATTGAAGAAAAATATGCTGCAATAGACCAAAATCCAGATACCCATTTAGAGGGATTAGTTTGGGCTAAACCTATTACTTATTGGGATTATATTCAACCAGAAGCCTTGTTAAATCTTCAGGTTCAACGTACCACTTTGCCCGATGAGATGGTATTTATAATGTATCATCAAATAAATGAATTATTGTTTAAAATGATTCTATGGGAAATAGACCAAGTTTGTTTAAGTGAAACAGTAGATGCTCCTTTCTTTACAGAAAAATTAAGAAGAATTAGCCGTTACTTTGATATGCTAAGTTCTTCTTTTGATATAATGGGTGATGGAATGGAAGTAGCTCAGTACATGAAATTCCGTAATACCTTAACTCCAGCTAGTGGTTTCCAAAGTGCCCAATACAGAATTATCGAATTTGCCTCAACCGAATTAATAAATCTGATAGACAATCGTTTCAGAAAAGACATAGACCGCAATACTCCTTATGAACATGCCTACAATCATATGTATTGGCAAGCAGCGGGTAGAGATCATGCAACAGGTAAAAAATCAACCTTAATTAGACTGTTTGAGGAAAAATACAAAGAAGAATTTTTAAGGAAAATGGAACACTACAATACTCGAAACCTTTGGACAAAATTTAAAACTTTGCCAGAAGAAGTAAAGAACGACATTTCCTTAATAAATGCTATGAGACACTACGATCGTACCGTTAATGTTACATGGGTAATGGCTCATTATAATGCTGCTGCAAAATACCTCGAAAGTGGAAATAAAAAAGTGGAAGCCACAGGTGGCAGCGATTGGAAAAAATACATGCATCCTAAATATCAAAGACGAATATTTTTCCCAGATCTTTGGAGCACTGAAGAATTAGCGTCTTGGGGAGAAAACCTCTAAGGCAAGATTTTTAATTTAAAATTTTGTTGTAGATGCAAGCTATCAGTAGTGGTACAAGTCATCTTGAAATTGTATATTTCACCAATAACCAAATCATCGTTTGATATTCCATATAGAATTGATTTAGGAAAACTGGTTGCTTTTGTGTCATCTATCTGGCTATTTTTAATATTATTTCCTGGTAATGTAGAATTGATAGTTTTATCACATATTAATCGTATGCTGCTATTAATTACTTGATTTAATTCAATATCAGCGGCCTTTTCCTTGTTATAAGTCAGACATATTTGCTTACCTCCATCAACAAAATGCCAATTAAAATTAGCATTAATAATATATGGATTCTGGCTTGATTTTAAATAAGTTGAGTCGCTAACTATAAAAAGTCCATCAATTCGAACACTATCAGCTCTAGGCGTGCACAAACAAGAGCAGAGCAATAATGCAGATAAAATTATTATTGAATGTTTCATGTTTTAAACAATATTATTCACACAATTATACAAAATAATAACCTAATAAAAAATTCTATAGGGGTATAATATAAGGAATCGCCGCGCCCTTTGTATCTTTGCAAGGTGATAAACTACACGATAACTCAGTTAGAAAATGGATTGACTTTAATTCACCATGAAGATAGAAATACGAATCTTTGTGTAAGCAATCTATTATATAACGTTGGAGCCCGAGACGAAGATCCTAAAAAAACCGGATTTGCACATTTATTCGAACATCTCATGTTTGGTGGTTCGGTAAATATCCCTTCATTTGACACGCCACTTCAAAAAGCAAGCGGAGAAAACAATGCGTTTACTAGTAATGACATTACTAATTATTATATAACATTACCATCACAAAATATCGAAACAGCATTATGGCTCGAAAGTGACCGCATGTTGCGTTTAGATTTTTCTGAAAAGTCGTTGAATGTTCAAAAAGGTGTTGTTGTAGAGGAGTTTAAACAACGATATCTCAATCAACCTTATGGAGATTCTTGGTTAGAACTTAGACCACTATCTTATCAAGTACACCCCTATCAATGGGCAACAATTGGTAAAGAAATCCGTCAGATTGAAGAAGCTAAGCTAGAAGATGTTATTGAATTCTTCGAGAAGTTTTACAATCCTTCTAATGCTGTTTTATGTTTAGCGGGCAATATTGGTTATGATGAAGCTTTGTTATTAACTAAAAAATGGTTTTCAGACATTCCTTCTGGGCCAATAAATAGTAATGCTTATGCGGCCGAGCCACCCCAACTAAACAGAAGAGAGAAAACTATAGAAGCAGAAGTGCCACAAGATGCCCTTTATATGGCGTTTCATATGCTAGAGCGTATACATCCATTGTATTTTGCATTCGATTTACTTTCAGATATTTTGTCGGGAACAGAATCCTCTAGATTTATCAATGTTTTAGTTAAAGAAAAAGCCCTATTTACCCATATACATGCCTATATAACTGGTGAAATCGACCAGGGGCTATTTATTATAGAAGGTAAAATTGCAGATGGAATAGAATTTGAAACTGCAGAAAATGCTGTGATGGAAATTCTTAATGAAATTGTCTATAAAAATTTAAGCGCAACCGAGCTTGAGAAAGTAAAGAACAAGGTTATTACAAGCAACCTATTTGCAAAGACATCCGTCTTAAATAAAGCAATGGCATTGTGTTATGCTTATAGACTTGGAGATATAGAGCTAATTAATAAAGAAATAGAAATCTTAAAGTCTATTCGAGTTGAAGATATCCGACAAGTATGTCAAGAGTATCTTCTAACCGAAAACAGAAATGTTTTAAAATATAAATCTAAAAAATGAACAGACAACAAGCACCAGAGCTAATTTCAATAAAAAATATACACACTGGATTTCCGCATTCGGTCAATAACTTATACCGTATAAATAGTGAAGAAGGGGTATTTAAATTAGAGATAGTATTTCCTAATGCCGGATATGGTTTAGCAGATAATAAATTTCATGCCTTATATGGTATGGATTTGCTTTTAAGCGGTACATCAAAGCATAATGCATCACAAATTTCAGAATCATTAGATTTATTAGGATCCTATGTATTTAAAAATTCGGATTATTACAACGCGTCCATTACAATTTACGGATTAAATGAACATTTATCTGAATGTTTAAATATTGTTAAAAATTCTATGGAAAATTGTATTTATCCAAAGAATGAGTTAGATACATATAAAAATGTTAAAATCAGTGAATTAAACATCAATTTAAATAAGACAAGTTTCTTAGCAAACAGAGCAATTAACGAGTTGTTATTTGGGTCAAATCACCCCTATTCTATTAAATCCAATCCAGAATTAATACAATCTATCCAATCTGAAGACTTATTAAAATTCAAGAATACGTACTTGAATGAACCTTATTTTATTTTCACAGGACCAAGATCAACAGACATTGAATCTATTCTTAACACAAATGGATATAAATTGGGACTATACTCGAATGAACATCGAGTTGAAGCATTTCCCAATGGTATAGAGTTTAGTCAAGTAATTGAGAAGAAAGGTTCCACCCAAAACTCTATTCGTTTAGGAAAAATATTACCAGCTCGAACCGATTCAGACTATTTCAAAATAAGTTTATTTAACTTAATTCTAGGCGGTTATTTTGGGTCAAGATTAATGAAAAACATAAGAGAAGAGAAGGGGTTGACATATGGTATTCATTCCTCTATTTCGCCCTTTAAAGGATACAGCATTTTTAAAATTAGTTCGGAGTGTAATAGTAATTTAACAGAAATAGTAAAAGAAGAGATTGGAAAAGAAATTGAGAAACTACAAACAGAGCTAATAAGTGACGAAGAGCTTACGGTAGCAAGAAACTATTTATTAGGCAATATGCTAAGAAACTTTGATGGCGCCTTTAATATTAGTGAAAGATTTAAATCCTATTTAGAATTAGACACAGAGCCAAATTATTATGAAAACTACTTTGACTCAATAAACAAAATTACAGCGAGCGAAGTCTTAGAAATTGCAAACAATTATTTCGATATAAAAACGTTAAAGTACTGCATATCTGGTGAGTTATAAGCCGATAATATTGTTTCTATATTTAGTATTTGCCTCTATAGAGGTTACCTTGGGTGTTGAAGGACGACCAAAGATAAGAAGGGCTTGTTTAAATACCATTGATTCACTTCTTGATTTACAATGGAATAGACCAAACGATAATTGCGGAACATTCACACATTTTAATTTATATGGACGAGATAATCCTTTAAATATATATCAATTATTAGGCACGTATACCGACTATAGTTTAACTAGTTTAAACATCAAATTAAAAAATCTAAGTAATTGGGAATTCTATCTTATATATCATACAGCATGTAATGGTATTGATAGTATATATAGTGATACTATACAAATAGACAATATTGCCCCGCCCGATTCAGAATTAGATTCGGTAAGTATAGATTTAACAACTCAGAAGACAATAATAGGTTGGAGTAGCAATACAGGTACAGATGTAATGGGTTATTATGTTTATTATATTACTAACACGAATGCGATAATAACTAGCACTTCGTCATTATCCTATCTAGACAACGGCGCAAGAGATCCTAAATTAAGTGCATTAAGTTATGGTATAGCGGCATTTGATAGTTGTCAAAATGCTTCATTAATTAGTGTTCCACATAGCACAATTCATTTACAAAGTGTTTA
>JADLHV010000013.1 GCA_020848595.1 Bacteroidia bacterium | reverse complement strand
TCTGCGTTTACTAGTTGTACATGGCTGATCTAATTAATATTATACACATAGTTACTTCTTTTCATAATTGATTCCAAACTGTCGAAAAAGTAAGCCCAGTACACATACATCTATAAAATTTTTAAACAAAATAGTTACAATCTATAGCTATAATGAGCAGATTTCAATCACCATTTTACAAACTACAATACTAATTTATGTCTCACTATCACTTATAAGGTCAGATTACTTATTTATCGAATGTCTCTCCACAAGATGGGCAGGTAACTTCAGTAGCCTCATTTTGCTTCTCTCTGTTCAATTTCAGAAATCCAGATGTTAAAATAGAAGTTGGGATAGCAAATAAAAGTAATCCGCTCATAGAAATTAAACCTCCTGTGATTTTACCAATTAATGTAATTGGATAAACATCACCATATCCAACTGTAGTAATAGTCGCAACAGTATACCACATTGCAGATGGAATATCAGAAAACTTATAAGGTTGAGCATCTTTCTCTGCTATGTAAATGATACTTGAAGCAAATACAAAAACAAAAATGATGAATATAAAACTGACTAATAATTGTTCTCTTTGTATATAAAAAACCCTACCTATAATTTTAAATGCTTCAACATATCGAATTGCCTTAAATAACCTCAGTACTCTAAAAATACTAAAAATATAAAATCCTGAATAATTAGATGAAAAAATAATTAAATAAAAAGGAATTATGGATAATATATCAATGAGCATTAAAGGCGTCATTATATATTTCATTCTTCCAATTATTGGATGTTTATACCCTTTAATTTCTGTACATGTGTATACTCTCAATAAATACTCAATCGAAAAGAAAATCATTGTAAACACTTCTAGTGGATACAAATAGAGGAAATAAGACCTATGGAAACTTTTTACCGATTCAACAATAAGCAGTATAGAGCTTAAAATAATAAGTGTAAACAGGATACCATGAAATAACCTGTTCATTGGTTTATGACTCTTATGGTCATCAAGTATTTGAAAAAGTTCCCTTTTTAAACTTGTTTGATGACTTTTCATAAGCAGTATTATTAACCGTTTGCTTTCTTATGATCGGCTAAAAATTTAGCTAATCCAATATCTGTTAAAGGATGATTTAATAAACCTAATATGGCATCTAATGGACAAGTAACTACATGAGCTCCGAATTCTGCCGCTTTAACGATATGCAACGAATTTCTTACAGATGCCGCTAATATTTGAGTTTCAAAACCTTGTAATGTATAAATATGAGAAATTTGAGAAATTAAATCCATACCATCCCAACTAATATCGTCTACCCTACCAATAAATGGCGATAAATAAGTTGCTCCAGCTTTTGCCGCTAATATGGCTTGTCCAGCCGAAAAAACTAAGGTGCAATTAGTTCTAATTCCGTTTGCTGTAAACCAACTAATAGCTTTAATTCCTTCTTTAATCATTGGAACTTTTACAACAATATTCGGGTCAATTGCCGCTAGTTTTTTGCCTTCTTCTATCATTCCAGCAAAATCCGTTGAAATTACTTCGGCACTTACATCTCCACTGCCTACTATATCACATATCGCCTTATAGTGTTTTAATACGTTTTCTTCGCCAATAATGCCCTCTTTAGCCATTAAGGATGGATTAGTGGTTACCCCATCTAAAATACCCAAATCTTTTGCTTCCTTAATTTGATTTAAATTGGCTGTGTCTATAAAGAATTTCATGTTACGAAATTACATCAGGTCTATTTCTGCATAGGCACAAGTTTTACACAAGGTTTTATCAATTTAGCTTAATTAATTTTTACTACTTTCTTTTTTAGAAGGACTTTATCATAACTATTGCTTTGTTTATCTTCGCCATGTGAATCATCTCAATGCTTTATTACTCGAATCTATTGCTCTTAATCTAAATGAGCGTATTCATCTGAATAAAGTGTTGGATTGTTTTAGTAATTCTCAAGATGAATTTATAATTGAGTTTCAAGACTTTCATATCAAATGCTTGTTCTATAAAGGCGAAGTTTTCTTCTTTTTTAACTCAGATTCTCCCTCTAAAAGTCGACTTTTTAAACCCCAATTTTCGGAAATTAAAGATTTAAATGTCGCCAAAATTGTCGCTCATCCTTTCGAACGTAGTTTTCATATCGAATTTAATACAAATCTAAAATTACTCTTTAAATGCTATGGTCGTAAATCAAATATCCTTCTATTTGAAAATAATGCAACTATCGATCATTTTCGTAAACATCTAGAAGCCGATTCTAATCTGCAATTTTCAGAATTAATCCGTCAAATTCATATCGACTTTAATGCTCCAATCTCAAATTTTAAAAAACAATTTCCATTTTTACCTTCCGAATTTGAAATCTTGCCGGAATTAAATAATCCTAACTCATTTAAACTGTTAATCGATCAATATAGACACCTAAATGGTGTACAATTCGACTCTGAATCTCTAGAATTATTTGCTACAAATTCTGGTCAATTACTCGAAGATGTAAGTAGATTCAGTGCTCATGCAATCCGTCAATACTATTTTAATGATAAAAGACAACAATTACTTCAAGATTGTTTAAATCAGATATCTGAAAAAGAAAATTTTATTGCTTCTAATGAAAAAGCAATTCTTCAACTTAAAAACAAACGCCCTGATGGTGAAATAGGCCATATAATTCTAGCTAATCTACATTTGTTAAAATCTGGATTAAAATCTGCAGAAATATTTGATATCTATAATTCTACTCCAATTAAAGTTAATTTAGATGAAAATTTAAGTCCTGTCGAAAATGCCGAACGATATTTTAAAAAGGAGAAGGCCATACCTTTTAATATTAAACTTCTTGAATCTAAAGTAGAAAAAGCTAAAATAAAACGCGATGAATTAAAAATTAAATTGCAAAATATTCAATCGGCCAATAATGCCAAAAGTCTTAAACCTCTGTTGAAAAAAGAGGAAATTTCACAAAAAGAGGAACATCTGCCTTATAGAAAATTTCATTTCCAAGGTTACGATATATTGGTTGGAAAACATGCCGAGAGTAACGAGAAACTATTAAATTATTTTAGTGACAAGAATGATATTTGGCTACATGCTCGCGATGTAAGCGGAAGTCACGTTATTATTAAAGTAAAAGGTCAATTAGAAGTGCCATTAGCTATTTTAGAACACGCGGCTTCAATTGCAGCTTACTACTCTAAGAACCGAAACCAAAATCTTGCTACAGTTAGATATACTTTGAGAAAATTTGTCAGAAAAATTAAAGGTGCCGAAAAGGGGAAAGTCACCATCAGCAACGATAAAAGCCTATTAGTAAAACCCTCTAAAGGTCATACTATTTCTTAATTAATCCTCCTTTAAGTTTATCTAAGGCTTTCTTTTTTTCCTCTTCAGCTTTTTTCTTTGCCTCTTCAGCAGCTTTATTTGCCGCAGCTTTAGCCTGTTCTTCTGCTTTTCGCTTTTCTTCAGCTAACTTATCTTCAAGTGCCTTCTTCTCCGCTGCTGCTTTGTCTATACCTGCTTGCTTTATCTTATTTAATGAGTCTAATGACTTTTGCTTAGCTATTTCTGCTCTCCGTTTCGCTTCGTCTTTTGCTGCTTGAATTTGTTTATCAGCTTGCTCTTTTATTTGATCTTTCGCAGAATTTAATAATGAGTTTTTTGCATCATGTAAGCTTACTTTTACATCTGGCTTATTAAAAAACCCACCAATTAAAACATCTACATCCACTATATCACTCAAAGTAATATTTAATCCTTTACTCTTTGCTTGACTAGTTAAATTGTTTAAAGCAGTATTGGCTTCTCCAAAATCTTTTCTTGGAATTGATAATTTAGCAACATATTGTATACTTTGATCTAGCGCAGTAAATCCACTAATTTTCGCCTTAGCTCCAGTCCATAATGGCACAATCAATGAATCTAACATAACTTTTCCATTTGCTATGGCAAGTTTAAAATTTAAGTTCTTCAAGTTTAAGTTCTTAAGTTTATCTAACTTCAACTTATCTGCTAATATATTTAAAATAGGTAAATTCTTAACAGCGGCATCTGCAATTCCCATTTGTAGGAATCCTGTTACAGTTGGATATGAAACACTTAAATCTTGATTGAAATTATTTGCTAAACTGATCTTGGCATTGAACAAACCTTGAGTATATTGAGCAACTGGCATCAATTGCTTAACAATATCAAAATTGTTGAATGTTTGAATAATATCAAGCGAATTAATATTGAAGTCGATATTGCTAAATGGATACTTCGGATTCTTTGAATCATAAACCCCATTTAATCCCATTGAACCTCCGAGTAATTCTACACCTACTTTTTCAAAAAACAATTGCTTCTGGCGTGCAATAATTTTACCGCCTAGATTACTCATCTTCAGGTTATCGTATATTAAAGTATTGATTCTAGAATTAAATTCGAAATCGATATTACCTGGCACCTCAAATGCTTGTAATTGAACAGAATCTGCTGCAGTAGGTTCTTCTACTACCTTATCATCACTTAGAAATTCATTGGCATTGAAATAGTTTGAATTTAATGTGAATTGTCCTTTAAGTAATTCATCTTTCAACATGTACCCAAATAAGTTATCAATTCTACCACTTAAATCAAAATCACTCATTCCTGCGTTGCCCTTTAAATTATCTAAGGAGATGGTTTGAGGATTAAAACTCATTGAAGCATCTAGATTGGTTCCCATTGGTAAAGATTCTGGATCTTTGTAATGAAATTTTTCAGCTTTAATAGTCCCTGAAGCTTCAAATTTATCCAAGTCTTGTTGCTCTATTGCACTTACGTAACCTTTAAAAGCGACATCGCTCTTTATAATACCGTTTATTTCAACTGTTTTATCTAATGGAATCAAACTTCTAAACTCATTCAAATTTATATTGCCTCTTAATGCCCCAACAATGTATGGATTACTAATTGGTGTCTTTACTTTTAATTGAGCATTTATGGGCTCTCCTGCTACATTCGCATCAAATCGACTTAAATTAACTAGGGTATTATCCATATAACCACTCGGATTATCAATTGATAGATTTACAAAAACTTTCTCGAGTGATTTAGGTAAATCGGGATATCTAAAATATCCATTATCTATATCTAACTTAACACCAAATCCTGGCATCTTGTCGTCGGTCATTTTACCTTTAAAATAACCCGATAAATCTAACTTTCCCCCAGCCTTCAACTTGTCAAAACTATTAGCATACATGCCAGGTACAATAGATAAAAAGGTTTTAAAATCCGCTTTAGCTGTTTTAAATACCAAATCAAAATCCATATCCTCTTCATTCATATCAACAAATCCTTCCCCTCCTATAATCAAATCATTCAATTTTATGGCATTGTCTTTAAATATGAATTTCATTGATTCAATATCCATATCCAAATTTGCTTTGATATCTGTTTTTATGTCTGTTAAATAATTAACGCCGCCATAACCCAATGTCAACGCATCTGCTTGGGTGCTAGTCTCCATTAAAAATCTATCTAAAGTAAAATCCCCTTTTAACTCATGATTCATGCCTTGAAGTGAGGTATAAAAACCAAGAGATTTATCATCATAAATAACATTACCTCCAGTTATACTTAATCGTTCGAGCGCCATTTTAAACTTAGATGGCGTTGTATCTGCTACGCTCGAATCTGGTAAAGCAATATCCCAATTAGCTTGTCCATTTTCAAGTACCAATAAATTTACTAAAGGCTTTTCTAAACTAATTTTATTAATCTCCATCGTTTCGCCCTTAACCACACTCATTACATTTAAAGATACCGTTAAGCTTGGAAGATAAACTAAAGTATCGCCTTTAAAAGTATCCTTACCAATAATACTCAAATTATTAACTGTTAAAGTTAGTTTCGGAAAGCTCTTAAACAAACTTATTCCAATATCATCCGAGAAATTTATTGTGGCATTAAGATTAGCATTAGCTTCTTTTTTAGCCATTTCGATGATTTTACCTTTAAATAAAAAAGGTGCAGACACGAGGATGATAAGCAGCAATAAAATAATTATTCCACTTATCTTAAGAAATTTTTTCATGTTATATCAATTGAAACAAAAATAGTGCAAAATTATTGCGCTTCTGTATGGGCATGTTTAGACAGAAAATCTTCGTATGCCATGCGTATACCCGTATCTAAACTGGTTTTAAATTGCCAACCCAAACTGCTAAGATACGACGAATCCATTAATTTCTTCGGTGTACCATCGGGTTTACTCGTGTCAAATTTTAAATCGCCTTCAAAACCTATGATAGACTTAATGGTTAAAGCCAAATCCTTGATGCTTAAATCAGAATTACTACCAACATTAACAAATTGCTTACCATCGTAGTTATTCATTAAAAACAAAGCTGCATCTGCTAAATCATCGGCAAATAGAAATTCTCGCATTGGTGAGCCTGTTCCCCAAATTTCTACAAATGCACTGCCATTCACTTTTGCTTCATGAAATTTTCTAATTAATGCTGGTAAAACATGCGAATTTTGCGGATGATAATTATCGTTAAAACCATATAAATTGGTTGGCATTACACTAATGAAATTACAACCATACTGGTCTCTATATGCTTCTACCATCTTTATTCCTGCTATCTTAGCAATGGCATAAGGTTCATTGGTATTCTCTAATAATCCGGTTAGCAAATATTCTTCTTTCAATGGCTGTGGTGCTAACTTTGGATAAATACAACTACTTCCAAAGAACATTAGTTTCTTAACACCATTTAAATAAGACTGATGAATGATATTGTTTTGAATACAGAGATTATCGTGAATAAACTCAGCTCGGTATGTATTATTAGCTACAATTCCACCTACTTTTGCGGCAGCCAAAAATACATATTCTGGTTTCTCGGACTCAAAAAATTCTTTAACAGCAACTTGATTTCTTAAATCCAATTCTTTGGATGTTCTAGTTATAATGTTGCTATACCCAGCCTTTTCTAAGGCCCGGTAGACAGCACTGCCCACCATACCTCGGTGACCAGCTACGTAGATTTTAGAACCTGTGTGCATCATTTTAGATGCTGCAAATTTACGACTATTGAACGAAAATTCCCTATCGTTCCTTCAAGATCTGATTTGCTATCCAATATTGATATTCTTTTAAGACGTAAATAGCTGACGAAATATCTCCAAATTGTATATTTAAAAACTGTTCTTCTTTCATAATCATTCCATTACTATTAAAGTATGTCTTATATATATTGCTAATATTACTCCGTAAATCATATGTCTTCGTCTCTATATTTCGCCCTTGTGAATCGTAAGTATATTTATGCACCAAACTGGTATCTCCATTTAATTCTATCACAAAAAATTTAATTAAGTTGCCCTTTCCATCTCGCTGATAAAACTGACTATTACTTGGCTCCTTATCTGAAATAACTGTCATTATTTCGGTATTTGTGCGCCTGTCGTATGTATGAATCACTGATTTTAATACTGCTTTGTCTAATAGATACTCTTCTCTATACAATGAATCACTTTTATAGAAATAATTTATAGTGATATGGATATTTCCTTTTTTCCTCAATACTATTGAATGATAACGGGTCTTCTTTCCATTGGCATCGTAAAAGAATGAATCCATACCAGCTTTTTCTTCTTTACCATTCTGCTTAATAAAAAATTCTTGTACAAGTAATGTCGAATCTTTGCCATACTTAAAGACAATTCTTGACCCGTTTAATTGATCTTTAAAGGTCATTTTATTGCCTTTTCTATCATACGCAATTACCATATCCTTTTGCCTATTATTATCCTTGGATACTTTGGTAATTATACACGAATCCAATCCTAATGCTCGAATAAAAGTAGGTTGATAATACTTATCAGGTGTAATTTGCCCCTGTGAAATAATTGTTTGGAATAACCCTAATAAAATAAAAATGTAATGTATGATTTTGCTTGATTTCATCGCGTAAGTAAATGACGAAAAATCATGCCAAATGGTTGTATCTCAGAAATCTTAATGCTTATTCGAAGTAACTTAAGGTTCTAAAGCCTCCTTCTTTTAAGTATTCATCTTTCTTCATTAAATGCAAATCACTTTGCATCATATCATTAACTAAGTCATCTAAAGAATATTTAGGTTCCCAACCTAATTTAGTTCTAGATTTTGTGGCATCTCCTATCAATAAATCAACCTCAGTTGGTCTGAAATATTTAGGATCTACGTTGATGACTTCTTTGCCGACTTTTATGGCTCCTAAATTGAGCTTCAATTCTTCGGCTCTTGCCATGTCTATCGAATCAATTATGCCTTTTTCATCTATGTCTTTGCCTTCAAATCTCAATTGAATACCCAAATATCCAAAAGCTTTACGAGCAAACTCTCTGATTTCTGTAGTTACTCCAGTTGCAATAACATAATCCTCTGGCTTTTCTTGTTGCAAAATTAAATACATAGCCTCTACATAATCTTTAGCATGTCCCCAATCTCGCTTACTATTCATATTGCCTAAATACAATTTATCTTGTAATCCTAAGGCAATTTTAGCTGCAGCTCTTGTTATCTTTCTTGTTACAAAGGTCTCGCCTCTAATTGGTGACTCGTGATTGAACAAAATGCCATTACAAGCATAAATATTATAAGCTTCTCTGTAATTAACGGTAATCCAAAAAGCATACATCTTTGCTACTGCGTATGGTGAACGTGGATAGAATGGTGTTTTCTCTGATTGAGGAACCTCTTGAACTAAACCATATAACTCGGAAGTAGAAGCTTGATAAATCCTTGTTTTCTCACTTAAACCACAAATTTTAATGGCTTCTAATAATCTTAATGTGCCTATTCCATCTGCATTAGCTGTGTATTCTGGAGTTTCAAAACTGACATGAACGTGGCTCATTGCGGCCAAATTATATATTTCGTCAGGTTTAATCTCTTGAATGATTCTTATCAAATTCGTGCTATCAGTTAAATCACCGTAGTGTAATTTGAAATTAGCATTTGGAACATGAGGGTCTTGATATAAATGGTCTATTCTATCCGTATTAAACAGAGAACTTCTGCGCTTAATACCATGAACCATGTATCCCTTTTTTAGAAGAAACTCTGCAAGATATGCTCCATCTTGTCCTGTAATTCCTGTAATGAGTGCAACTTTCATTAAATTTGTAGTTAATTTGCGAAAAGATGCAAAGATAACTAAAGTTTTGATTCTATTCTATTCTTCCTTTAAAAGCAATCGGCTAATTTATACGCTAGAGTATCTCTTTATTGAGAGACTAGGCTTAAATTACCGCATTGTAGATACTATAGATCAACTTAATAACGATTGTCAAATAAGAATTAATTATTCTCATCAACCTATCGAAAATGCCTGGAATATCTTCCCTAATCCTTTGATGAACACAACTGAAATTGAAGCTATTCAACAACCTTTGTCAAGTAATTTAAACGAAAATATTCCTTTCCCTAATACTCGTGTTGATTTTTTAGCCTATATTTTTTATCATCTCTCTAGATTTGAAGAATATACTTGCTTAAATCGCGATCAACATGGTAGATTTCAAGCAGCCGATTCTTGTTTATTCTCTAAAAATAATTTTCATGCCTATAGATTTCCAGTTGTCGATATTATTTTAATTAAAGTTAAAAATCTCCTCACTGAACAGTTTGGATTGACTCAAAATGACTTTAAAAAAGAGAATTTTTATATTTATCCAACTATCGATATAGACTCAGTTTTTGCTTACAAAGGACGTACTATAAGTCGCCATCTTGCTGCAATTGCAAAGGATTTTTTCATGTTTCGCTTTAACGAAATATTTAAAAGAATTTCCGTTCTATCTGGATTTAGAACTGATCCCAATGATAATTTTAATTTACAATTCGAAATTTTAAAAAAAGCGGATGTAAAAGCTACTTACTTTATTCAAGTTGGACCCTATGGTAAATTTGATAAAAATATTTCTCTAAATCATCCTGAATTTGTTGCTATTCTTAAAAAAATTATCTCTGAAGGTCATCAAATTGGTATTCATCCTAGCTACGATTCAAACAGTGATGCTGGAAAAATAACTTCAGAAATTAAATTACTTGAAAAAACACTGGGATGTGAAATTACACATTCAAGACAACATTTCTTGAGATTTAATCTCCCAAAAACCTATAGAGCGCTTATAAATTCTGGTATTAAATACGAATGGTCTATGGGATATGCTGAAGATTTTGGCTTTAGAGCTGGCACTGCTATGCCATTCAAGTGGTTCGACTTGCAACAGAATATGAGTACCGAATTGACCATCATGCCGTTTAGTATGATGGATGTGACTTTTAAACAAATTAAAAAATTAAGTCCAGATAAATGTTTGGATGAAACTATAAAACTGAAAAATTGGTTAAAAAATAATCATCTTCCGTTCGTATTTATATTTCATAACGAGTCTTTAAGTGGTCATAGGGGCTGGAAAGCTTGGGAAAAGGTCTTTGAACAATGGACAAAGGGAGAATGATAAAGTATATCAAACATAGCAAAATAAATAAAATTCAATGGGATAAATGCATTGACAATTCTTCCAATGGATTGGTTTATGCTTATTCATTTTTTCTTGATAATATGGCCGAAAAACGCTGGGATGCTTTGGTATATGGCGACTATGAAGCAGTTTTCCCTTTAGTTTGGGGTAGAAAATTTGGACTCAAATATTTATTTCAACCATACTTCTGTCAGCAACTTGGATTGTTTTCAAGTATTACAATCACCGAAGATTTAATGCATGCGTTTATTAAAAGCATTCCTAAAAAATTTGTTTATTGGGATTTTCACTTGAATTATGAAAATCAATTCTTTAGTCCTAAAGTTCAATTTATTAATAGAACGAGTTATAATATTAACCTCGATTCGGATTATCCTAACCTTTATGATAAATTCAATTCGGATGCCAAGAAAAATTTAGCAAAAGCGGCTATTGTTGGTTATGATTTAAAAAAAAGTAATGATCCTCGTTTAGCAGCCGATTGCTTCTTTAAAGCTTATGGTATGCATTATTCTGATGCCAATAATTGGAAAACTAAAATCACTCAATGTGCATTAAAAGCTATTCAATTAGATAAAGGATTTTGCCGAGAAATATATGATAAGAATGGTCAACTTTGGTGTTCTGGTTTCTTTTTTAAATCGAATAATCGCATACACTATGCCATGGCTGCTCCTACCGAAGAAGGTAAAAAATATGGTGCTACTCATGTCTTGATTGATGAAGTTTTAAAGGAGTTTGCTGGCACTAATATGGTATTTGATTTTGAAGGTTCGGATCTTAAAAATGTGGCATACTTTTACTCGAAATTTGGATCGGTGAAACGTTTTTATCTCGAAATTAAATTGAATAGATTGCCTTGGTGGATTCAATTAATTAATAGAAAATATTAGTCAAAATACCCTTTTTCATATCAATTCAATTATGAATATGTATTGAAATCTGAACAGTTATAAGTACTTATACTTTATCGCCCTCGCTTTTTTTTGTAGGTTTGCAGTAATGAAAATTCTTTGTATCGGCAGAAACTATGGTAAACATGCTAAAGAATTAGGTAATGAGATTCCAGACAAACCTGTTATTTTTAGTAAGCCTGACACTGCTCTTTTGAAAAATAATGAGCCGTTCTATATCCCTACTTTTAGTGATGATGTCCATTACGAAACTGAATTGGTGATAAAAATTGATAAAATTGGAAAATCTATTGCCCCTCAGTTTGCTCATAAATATTATAGCCAAATTACTCTAGGTATCGACTTTACTGCTCGTGATATTCAATCTGAACTAAAATCTAAAGGTTTACCCTGGGAACTAGCAAAAGCCTTCGACCACTCGGCTGTTATTGGCGAATTTATTCCAATCAATGAATATCCTATCCAAGATCTACATTTTCAATTAGAAAAAAATGGACTGATTGTTCAAAATGGACACACTGCTGATATGCTTTTTAAAGTGGATGAAATAATTAGTTTTGTTTCGAACTATTTTACATTAAAAACCGGCGACTTAATTTTTACTGGAACTCCAGAAGGTGTCGGAAAAGTTAATATCGGTGATACTTTAATTGCCCGATTAGAAGGCCGTGAACTTCTCAATTTTAATATCAAATGAGACTTCTTGCTTTACTCTCTTTAACACTCGTTTGTAAGCTTTCTCTTTTTGCTCAAAAAAAACCATTTCCAAATGGCGATTTCTCTCCTCCTTTTGCAGGTAATATTGAAATTATTGGTACTTTTTGCGAATTACGTCCTAACCATTTTCATGGTGGTTTAGATATCCGAACCGGTGGACAAATTGGTCGACCTGTTCTAGCTATTGGCGATGGATATGTTTCTAGAATTAATATTTCTAATGCTGGTTATGGAAAAGCTCTTTATATCAGTCATCCAAATGGTTATACTAGTGTTTACGCACACTTAAACGAATTCCCGCCTTTTATTCAATGGTACATAGAAAAAAGTCAATATCTTCTTAAAAAATATGAGGTTGAATTGTATCCAGATGCAGATCTATTGGCTGTATCTAAAGGTCAACTCATTGCCTATAGCGGTAATACTGGCGCTTCGCAAGGACCCCATTTGCATTTTGAAATTAGAGAAACAGAATCCGAAGCTCCCGTAAATCCTCTGCTTTGTGGTATTAAAATGAACGACCATCTGCCTCCATCTATTCTCAATTTGTACATTTTTAGGCAAGACTCTTTGCTTAAATTGCATAATGGACATTACCCTTATCAAACTCTGCCTCTCTACTCTACTTCGTATGTTAAAACTGGAAAGAAAAAGCGGAAAGTTACTTCAAAAATTACACATCATTCTTTAGCATTCGGAACCTATGCTTTGGCT
>JADLHV010000012.1 GCA_020848595.1 Bacteroidia bacterium | reverse complement strand
TTCGATGATGTAAAATGGGCCCATATGTGTAAATTTTAATTTAAAGTGTTTAAATGATTAGTATTAGTGAATCAGCCATAAGTTATCATGCTTGATTATATATTGAAGCCACAGTCATTGGTGTTTCGATATTTGTATTAAATCCTAACTTATTAGACAAATGCTGTGCTTTCTCAACATTTAACTCCTTGAACTCATATTTAGCAATTAACCTTCCTGCCCTCATTAAAGCTGAGTCAATTTTAGATATATCGGTATTAAATGAACATATAATTTGAATATTGAGGCAATCAGCCAATAAACCATCTGAAATATTTAAAATTGCAGCCACTGGGGAATTGCCGTCTGTTTCTCTATCAATTACAATTTTTTCAGCATCTTCAATAACAAATATTGAATTAGGATTTTCTATCAAAATAGATATCAAGCTAGGATTTGTTATGTTACCAGCCATATTAGGTGGCAGAAAAATGATACGCTTTTTTACTGAGCCAATTAGATATCGGATATAAGAAGTTTTACCCGTTCCGGGTTTTCCATGTAACAAGACTAATCCTTTATCATTGGATTTAGACAATCGCTTTAGTATTGTTTTATGTACTGTGTAAAAATCATCATTATAGTTATCTGAAATATTCAAAGAAGGTTTGGTTATACTTAATGCCCTAGTATTGAATCCAGCTGAAGTCATTACTAAAACAAATATATAGGGATTATCCTTTATTTTCTTTTGCTTGAAATTGTGGACTATTCTAACTATTTCATCTACTTTAGAAATATTTCTATCCTTAAATAAGATTTTTACGGTTGAGTAGGTGATGTCGAAATGAACAATTACATTATGATTGAATACTAAATAAAATTTTTCGAATTCTGCGCCGCGAGGTTTATCTCTACTTATTTTAGTGTAATTAAAATCAATAATAGCTGGCTTATACTCATTTAAAAAATATTTTACTGCTGGTATACAATTGATGTTTTCATACTCGGTTTTATTTGGTATCGAATTAAAATATTGGATATTACGCCCCAAAGTTTACCACTTATTTCACTCGATAGTTTACCAGCGTTTCACTCCAAAATTTACCACTTTACGTGATTTTATGGAAGTTTATTTCACTCCAAAGTTTACCAGCTAGGTATAGCTTAGGATGACAATACGGCGCAAAGTTTACCACTTAAGGTAGTTGTTGATACCATTTATTAACGTCCTTGCTTTTTAAAAAGAAGCATGGCCAATCAAGTGATATCAATGCAACAAATTCGAGCAATCATCCAATTTTTAGAAAAAGGATATTCACTTCGGGCAATATCAACTCAGTTAGGTATTTGCAGACCAACCATTACGGTTTATGCCACTAGGCTAAAAAACACAGCTATTCCCTTTGAAGCTTTACGTCAACTAGGCGATGCTGAGTTAAGTTCCATTGTATATACACCTGTAGTATCGATAGATTATAGTGAAGACGAACGACGTACTGATTTTAATAACCGTGTAACTTATTTTGTAAAAGAACTAGAGCGACCTGGTGTTACGCGACTACTACTTTGAGAGGAATATCGCAAAGAATACGTTAGTCCTTTTGGTTATACCCGATTTTGTGAGTTAATTAAACAAGCCCTTCAGACCACTAAAGCCACCATGCGTTTAACGCATAAGCCAGCAGAGATGATGATGGTAGATTTTGCTGGTGATAAAATGAGCTATGTTAATAAATCAACTGGTGAGCTGATTGCCTGTCCTGTTTTGGTATGTGTAATGCCCTACAGTAAATACAGTTTTGTAATGGCTTTATCAGACGCTACCATTCCTCAAGTTATAAAGGGACTCAATCAATGCTTGCAATATTTTGGAGGAGTACCACTCGTACTTAAGACTGATAATATGAAGCAGGTTGTAACTAAGTCCTGCCGTTATGAACCAGTATTTAGTGAAGTTCTACAACAATGGGCACTACACAACAATATCACGCTCTTAGCAACCAGAGTGGCTAAACCAAAGGATAAGGCTTCGGTAGAGAACGAAGTTAAAATTGCCTACCAGCGTATCTACGCTCCACTAAGGGATAAAGTGATGTATGATATTGATGAGCTCAATGCTGCGATTCTTGAACACCTGAAGCTGCACAATGAAAAACTATTCCAGTTAAAAGACCATAGTAGAGCACAGTTATTTAAACAAGAAGAGCAGACATTGTTGCAACCGCTGAGCTCAAGTCCATTTGTTATTAAGCACCAAGTATCTGCTAAAGTTCAAAGGAATTATCATATAACGCTTGGAGAAAACTACCATCATTACAGTGTTCCATCCGATTTAATTGGCAAGCAAGTAAGTGTAATATACGATACGGATAATGTAGAGATTTACTATAAGCACACCCGTATTGCAATACATCGAAGAGCTTACAAGAAACATGACTACACAACTAATACAGATCATATGCCTCCAGACCATCTTCATTACCGTGAACAACAAGGGCATAGTGCTCATTATTTTTTAGATCAAGCTTCTATTATTGGCCCATCAACCTACCACTATATAGACCGAGTATTAAAAGCTAGAGCAATTACAGAACAGACCTATAATGCTTGCAAAGGTATTCTTCGGCTCAATAAGCAATATGGTTCCATCCGTTTAGAAGCTGCTTGTAAAAGAGCATTAATAGGTAATGTATTTAACTATAGAACACTACAAAATATTTTGATTAATAGACTTGAACAACTGGATCAACTAGAGTCGTACTACCAAAATGATTTATTTAAACTACCCGAGCACACCAATCTTCGTGGACCTGATGCCTACCAATAAAGTTCTTTTATTCATCCTTAAAACATATATCAATGAATCAACAAAGCACACTCGAACAATTACAAACCTTAAAATTAACGGGCATGGCCAAGCGCTATGAGTCCGTTATTAAACAACCTGTTCACCAACAACCTGAACCACATGCGCTAATCGCTTCTCTTAGCGAAGCAGAAGCTAGCTACCGGGTACACCAAAGAACACAGCTCTACTTACGACTCTCTAAACTCCGTTACAATGCAACACCTGAACAAATTAATTGTACGCCTGGCAGAGGTATTACCAAAGAGATGTTGACCACGTTAGCTGATGGCACTTTTATTGAAAAGGCAGAGAATATTTTAATCACGGGTTCAACAGGCAGTGGTAAAAGTTATTTTGCTTGTGCCATGGGTAGAAACGCATGTAATCTTGGATTTAGAACAGTCTATTACTCAATGAACAGAATGATAGAAGCATTAGCTGCAGCAAGATTAGATGGCACTTATGTAAGATGGCTAAACATGATTGCTAAAACTCCATTACTCATCATTGATGACTTTGGACTACAACCATTAAGCCCAGATATGCGCCTATCCCTTTTGCAAATCTTGGAAGACCGCTTTGCAAAAGTCTCTACTATTATTACCTCTCAACTACCTATTAAAAAATGGTATGAATATATTAATGAACCAACACTCGCTGATGCTATCTGCGACAGACTGACAGCTAATGCACATAAAATAGAATTAAAAGGCGACTCACTACGTTCAAAAAAATTAAACTAGTTTTATACCACCATCAACAACTCCCTACGGGTGGTAAACTTTGTACCGTAATGGTGGTAAACTTTGAGCGTAATATCCAGTCGCAACTTCGTTGCTCCGACTTTCTAACGAATTCTTGAGAGATTTAGACAGATTCTACAAGATGGCAGCCTGTTTAGAAAAGTTCTTTAAACTGAAAAATCTACGAGTCACAAGCCTAATACCATCTATGATTGACCCCTTGTTACGCTTACCACATAGGTTTGATTATACAATATTTATAGAAGAATAATAAAAGAAATGGGACATTAATCTTGTGGATTATACACATTGATGTCGTTAAGCAAACTTTTTCATGGCAAATGCACTGAATAAGCACAATGCTTCAAAACTTATTAGTCCTAACACAATTACAATTAAGAAGTTGTCTTGAAAATGTTGCGGTGCTAATATACTGCAAACAACTTTTGCAAGTCCAGTAATTGCAAAGAAAACTGTCAGGCCGATTTTATAACCGTCTGATATGTTGCTATTGGAAAAAAAATAAATTAGAACCGTTGAAATGAGCAAACTCAAATCTACCATCAAATAATTGAATGGTGAATATTTTGAAATAATTAGTCCAATTAATGTGTTTAACACAATTAAAATAAACCCTGCTATTAGTAATAAATTTTTCATTTCGAGTCAAATTATAAATATTGGGGGCGAAGCCCCCAATATTAGCTGTTATTCTATCATTAAATAAATCCACCATGCACAAGTAAGCAAGCTTAAGATACCCCACCAAATAGTCATTTTAGAACGTACTCTTTTGTTGAAGAAAC
>JADLHV010000011.1 GCA_020848595.1 Bacteroidia bacterium | reverse complement strand
TCGTTGCCTTGTCTTGGTCCAATTGAATTATAAGCGGTTTCCATAACTCGGATATTAAAGTTGGTATCAAACAATTGCCAATACGCTTCTTTATTCCCTCCAAACGGTGGTCCTTGTCGCTCAAAATTACAATTGAATAATACACCGACTATTTTTGCTTTAGTATTCAAAAGTGTTTGCATGTGTTGTGCATAATTTACTCTCAAGGATGGCTCTATAGCACAAAAAAATGTCTGCTCAAGTATTAAATCATATTTGCCCTGATGCTCAAAAAAATTGCCATGTATAATTTTAATGGCGGGGTTTTGCTGATATTTTTCGTTTAATTGCTCTACTAAGATACTCGATAGGTCAATGATTGTAATATTTGTAAACCCTTTACTTAATAAATAATCAGCTTCGTGTGCATTGCCACAACCTGGAATTAATATAGCTAGGTCTTTTGTTTCTAATTGGTCTATATAGGCTTTAATGGGGGGTGAAACGGAACTTAAATCCCATCCTGTTTCATGATTGATATATCTTTCATTCCAATATTGCTCGCCTAAATTCATTTAAATAACAATTCTTTAAGTATGATATACGTCCCCATAACCAACACAAACCATGCAAATATTTTCTTGAGTTTTGCATTGTCTATGGATTGCGCAAATCGATTCCCTACAAAGCTACCTAAAATGGATATGATTGAAAAAATTATAATCAATTTCCAATCAATATCACTTCTGTTTTGAATGTCGCCAATAAAACCAATAAGGGATTTTGTTGCAATGATAATTAGCGAAGTTCCTACTGCCAATTTCATCGGTAAGCGAGCAAATAAAACTAAAGCTGGAATAATTAAAAATCCTCCTCCTGCTCCTACAATGCCTGTCAATATCCCAACTAATACCCCTTCGGTTAATATCATAGGGTAATTATAATGTATTGGTTTTTCTATTGATTCTTCTTTCTGCTTACTGGGTTTCATCATGCTAATGGCAGCAAATAACATCACGACTGCAAATAATAGCATAAAGGATAAAGGTTTGCTTAGAGTGAATGTTCCAAAACTCATCACTAGGTCGGGTATCATTGGAACTATATAAGCACGTGTTAAATATACCGAAGCTATTGCAGGTAACCCAAAAATTAAGGCAGTTTTAAAATCTACTTTCTTCTGTTGAGCATATTGAATGCCTGAAAATAAGGCGGTTGAACCAACTATAAACAATGAATAGGCGGTGCCTTGCTCTGGTCCTATGCCCATGACATAAACCAAAATTGGTAAGGTTAATATCGAGCCTCCTCCTCCAATTAGTCCGAGTGAAATGCCTACTGCAAAGGCTAATATGTAACCAATTATTTCCATTGTATTGATTTGCAAAGTTAGGTGTTTCACTAAGTTGACTATGGTAACTTTAATCACATTTCGAAATCTTAATAGAATTTATTATTTTTGTAGAAATGCGCCGATTGTTAAAATATACAAGTTTGTGTTTGTTTGCTTTAATCATCTCATTATCAGTACCATCTTGTAAGGCCAAGTCTTGCGATGTCGATAATAATGTTGCCGATAATGGCTCTAGTAAACGTAAAAAGAAGAATATGGGACTTTTTTCTAAAAAAGAAAATAGAAGACGACATTGGAGATAATATTGGATGCTGGCTCCTAATCTATTGAGCTAACCAAATTTGGTCTAAATTAATCATCAATCCTATACTGTGTTGGTAAAAGGTTCTATAATCTTTAGTCACTCTTTGATTGTGCGAAAACTCATATTGTAATCCGAATTGATGGGTTAATCGAACCACAAAACCAATTCCTAATCGCAAACTGCTGCCTAACGACTTTCCATTAACTTCTGAATAGGTTTTGTCGAAAAAGTCTAAATTATATGCAACTTTTAGATAGGGATTAAAAGGGCGAGGTGACCAATTTGTAGGTGTATATTGTTGAGGATAATGTGCTATTAAACCTAATTTAACTCTAAAGAAATTACTAAATTGATTAGTGGTAAATCGATTGTCTAAATTTTGTAGACTTCCATATCCAATTCCATATTCAAAAGAGGTTTTCCGACCTAAAATCTGCCTTTTGTCTATCTCTGTTAATTTGGAAACTCTTGTATTGGTATTGGCCGAATTATTCAGAGATTTTTGATGAAATGTCATTATCCCGAATTTTAATCCGATATCATTTTTGCCGAATAATTGACCATGTGCAGGCGTCAATTGCAGAATTAGAAGTGTTATAAGGATAAAACGTATCAAAATTTTATTTTGGATAATTCTCTTTGTATATCTTTTGCTTTTATGTCGTCGCGTTTGTCGAATGCTTTTTTCCCTTTTCCTACTCCGATATCAAGCTTTAAATAACCGTTTTCATTTTCATAAAGTTTAATCGGGAAAACTGCTGTGCCTTTTTCTTTAAGTCGATTGATGATTTTTCTTATTTCTTGTTTATTGAGCAATAATTTCCTGTTTCGTAATGTCTCGTGTTGATTAAAACTAGCTTGTTTAAACTCGCTTATATGCATATTTTTTATTACAAGCTCTCCATCTTCTATCATGCAATAGGCGTCGCTAATATTGGCATTGCCATTGCGTATGCTCTTTACTTCTGTACCTTTCAATACCATTCCAGCTGTAAATTTAATATCTGTATGATATTCAAAATTAGCTTTGCGATTTAAGATATTGACTCCTTTTTCACTCATTATTTCTCAGACTCTCAAACAGCAAATTTAACTTTTCTTTTTTAATTATTTTCTGACCAGTTTCACAAGTTGCAATAAGACGTTCGCCTACTTTAACTTCTACATCGCAATCGACTTTGTTTTTATCTAAAAGATTAATTGTAGCAATAAATGTAACCGTATCTCCAAGCATAGCGGGCGAATGATGCTTGATATTTAAAAATGTTCCAATGCCTTCTTCATCTTCTTCTTTCATCTCTAAAACAAATAATCTACTGCTCCATTCGGCATCTCTCCCTAATGCAAAAGTTGCGTAAACATCGTGTACTTTGCCGCTTTCAAACTCAGCGATATCCTGTGATTCAACTTTTTTTTCAAAAATCTTCTTATCTCCAAGAGCAAATATACTTTTCATGTTTCAAATGTAAGGTCTGTTTGCTTGGACTTCAAATGAAATTATTCAGATATTTTTAACTCGAATCTTATGTTGATATGAGTTGAAAAGTTCATATTTATTGCTATTGTCGTATTTTTTATGAATGTTAATGATATCTATTATGACTTAGATTACAACAAAATACAGTTTGTTTTTAATGTCTTCATCTAAAGATATTTAATGTGGTGTACTTGGGGAATAAATTTCAAATTTTGTCTGTGGATTTAGAGGCTTTCGCAGTAAATTCGCCGTGTAATGAGTGAAAAAAGATTGTTCCTTTTAGATGGAATGGCCCTAATATACCGTGCTTTCTTTGCCTTTAGTAAAGCGCCCCGAATAACTTCGTATGGCTTAAATACTTCTGCTATGTTTGGTTTTGTCAATACCATTTTAGATGTTTTGAAAAATCAGAAACCGACACATATTGCGGTGGTATTTGATACTTCTGCGCCTACCGAACGTCACGAAATTTATGAAGCTTATAAAGCACATAGGGAAGAAATGCCCGAAGATTTAAGCAAAAGTATTCCTTATATTTTTCGTATTCTAGAAGCTTTTAATATTCCTGTAATTACTAAAGATGGTTACGAAGCGGATGATATAATTGGTACTATTGCTCTGCGTGATGGTGCGCCTGATTGTAAAGTGTTTATGATGACACCAGATAAGGATTTTGGTCAGTTGGTGAACGAAAATGTGTTCATTTTTAAACCTGCACGATTGGGAAATGAATTCGAAATTATGGGTGTGCCTGAAGTACTTAAAAAATGGGAGATTGATCATATTCATCAAGTAATCGATATTCTTGCAATATGGGGTGATGCCGTTGATAATATTCAAGGTATTCCAGGCATG
>JADLHV010000010.1 GCA_020848595.1 Bacteroidia bacterium | reverse complement strand
TTCTGTGATTTTTTTATTGGAGCCAATGCAACAACTGTTGGAGCAACAGATTCATAGTCGCAAGCATACGGTATAGAATTCTTTTCGAGCGCAGAACCGGCTAATAAAGTTTTACCTGTAAAGGCCGAATAGTTTGAAGGGTAAAAACTGCATCTAAAAACTTGGTTGTTTCCTGTACCTCCATCAGTTCTCAGTCCACCGCCATAAACAGGATTCTTATATTTCCAAACGATAGACTTCTGAGGAGTTACTTCAAAAAACAAACCTTGAACACCACTACAAATTAATGTATTGCCATTAGGTAAACGCTCGGCACCTGAAATAATTTGAGAATAAAATTTAGTGGGAACATTATCTTTATAAATCCATTTAGCAGCCGTAGGTCCAAATGGCAAAGCTTGATTATAAGTGCCATTTGAAAGTACTGGAGTTTGTATTACTTCTACAGTAGAATAAGCTGTATCGCGACCCCAACCATTATTAAACACCATGATACAACCCGAATCTAGCATTCCTCCTTTAATCCAATTGGCATTATGCTGCCTAAATAACTTTCTATCTGAAGATGAGCCTTTATTATACGCTTGAGGATTTCCCCATCTGTACATCAGGTCGCCGCCTTTATTATAAATTCCTCCACTATGTCCTGCAGCTTCTTGCATCGTTGTGCTATGATCTATAATCCATAACTCCGAGAAATTATGTACACTTAAAACTATTTGATCCAATTTTTCATTATAGTCTATTCCATTGCCATGCAACCAATCATTTGTCTGCATAGTAAGTGCATAGTTAATATTGATTAATTCAGGATGATCTTCTATCTGTCCATAATTGGGATATGCTGTATCTTCATCTTGAATTAAATGATCAAAAGCATCCCATTGCCAAACAACTTCCGCACTATCTGTTCCAATCTTTTTTAATTCAAGTATTCTTTCGCCCCATAAATCATTTTGTGTACTAGCAAATGTAAAACTTCGTCTTCCTAAAGAAATTGCTTTTGCTTTACTAATTGCATGCCAAGCAAGCACAAGTATATTTCCATTAGGCAACATCTTTATATCGTGATGTTGACATAATGAATCATTGAATAATTTATAACGCCAAACCAAATTATTATTCCAATCAAACTCTTCAATAATTCCACCTCTTCCACCAGCAACTCCAAATGAAGTGTCAGTATATGTGCCTGCTTTAAGTAAATGCCCATTAGGCAATAAATAAACCGATAAGCCTGGAGGGTAATTGCTCACCCAATGATGTACGCGCTTACCGCATTTATTAATTAAATAAGTTGTATCACAATTTAATGGCGTAAACAACACATAGCCATTCTCGTCATTACCACTGAATTTATTAAGTAATCCAAAAGTTTTTTGAGCGGTTAAATTAATTGAAGTTGAAATTGAAAATAAGACAGAAAATACTAAATAAGTGGAGA
This sequence comes from Bacteroidia bacterium, assembly GCA_020848595.1. Classification (GTDB taxonomy): domain Bacteria; phylum Bacteroidota; class Bacteroidia; order NS11-12g; family UBA955; genus JABMMZ01. The sequence goes on along the minus strand of JADLHV010000010.1, from coordinate 8,756 downwards.
TTCTGCGCACATGAATGGAAAGCTGCATTTTTTATATTAGTTACTAACTCTTACAAAGATAAGAAATCTTAATCGAACTATTTGAATATTATTTAACATATGGTACACAATAAAAAAACAATTACCGGATCCTTGTACTTAAATCACTAATATTCAAATAAATACTATTGTATCGTGTATCTTAATTTTATTCCAAAAGTAGTTAATGCTGTTGGATAAATATTAGATGAATGTGGCTTAGTGGCTCTTCTATCATAAAATATTGATAAATTGATATTTGAATTTATCATGTAATTGATATTTGGACGAATAGACACAACACGTTGACCATTAGCAATAGTATTAGTGTTTTGGTCGACAGTTCGAATAACAGTGAAATTATTAGCGATTCCAATTACCATATCAATTAATAAATCATTGTTCAAATTGACTCTTTTTCCATTGACTTTAATTGGTAACTTAATGCCACTAGTGCGGTATCCGAAATTAAAATTAAATTCTTTTGAAGTAATTTCTGTCAAGTTAGCATTTGGAACAAACAGATTAACATTTCTACTCCTATTAATTTTAATACCACCTGTTATACCAGATTTGGTTGTAATATCTACACCAATAAGCGGATTAAACTGTTCGCGTATAGATACATTATTAATATTAAACTGACTCACTAAATCACGCCCAGGTGCTGCAAGAGAATCTTCGCTATAGAACAAATTACTTGTATAACCTCCTATGACATAAGTGCCAGAATATCTATGTTGAATAGTAATATTGGTAAAAATCTTACTCAGTTTTTTCATTTTACTAAGTCCATTGTAATTAAGATTCCAGTTAGGCAATGGAATATTTCTAAAAGGACTTAATGAAACTTTTGATTGATTGACCCCAGTATAAGCCGACAAGAATGCTGGAATTAATGTATTCTGAGATTTAGCCCCATAACCATAATAAAATTTCTTCGTTATTGGGTCAATTGCTTTTATCTGTACACGTTCATCTTGGAGTGCTTGTCTTTGTGAAATTACAAATCTTGCATTTTCGAAATTATTGTAATTCTCACTTACCCATCCATTATCAGCACTTACATTTTCAAATGCTGTATTGATAAAGATTCCAGTAGTTGAAAACATCCCTGTTTCTCTAATTGATACGTCTCTCCAATTATCGTAACCACCAACAGTATCATATTTAAACAACGACTGCATATTACTAGAGCGACTCAAGTTAAAATTCAATTGGATACGGAAATCTTTAAACGGTTCTACAGTTGCATTTCCAGTTATCGATTTGCTGCTATTTTCTGTATAGAAATTATTTAATCTTGGGTCGTTAGATAAAGAACCATTATTGGCTAATTTATAACGAACATTATCATCTTGAGAGCCTAAAATAAATCCTAAACCTGGAACATTATGGGTGAAATTTTGACCGAAATAATCAATGTTTTGTTTAAATCCTGGAAGCATTATTCCATTTCTTTCAGTATAATTAACACTAACATTTCTCAACATCATAATGCCACGTAACAAACCAGTTCCAAATGTTTGATGCTCTTTTTTACTCTTACTTGTTGCAGCATTTCCCTCTTCTTTAGGTGCATCTGATTTCGGATTTTTCTTCTTTGTAGTACCGGAATTAATGCGTTTTAAGTATGGTATCTTATTATAAAGATTCACCATATTAAACTGAGAGTTAACATTTATTTCTCTACTATTTTGAATCGTGTTTCCTAATGTCTCATAAGCTGGAGGGGCCTGCATCCATCCGTAATTTGCGCCATATCTTACAGTTGTCGAAATCCAATTCAAAATCCCAACTTTATCAAAAGGCACTGTATAGTTAAAATTGGCAATTTGATTAAAGTCGCGCATTTTTCCAAAATTAAAGAATCCATTGCGAACAGAGTCTTTCTTTGCTTCTGTATTAAGCGCTCCAAATGGTTCTTCTATTCTTGAATTTACAGTTGCAGAATAATCGAGTTTTAAACTTTTAGTTATTGGATAATTGACATTATAAACCCTTTGCATGGTAAAATTCTTATCATACAATCGCGGTGTAATTTGCTTAAATAAATCATTATTCCTTGCTAAAAACTCTGAATAATAACGATCAATATCCATTCGAATTAATATATTCTGTGGCAAAGGCTTTATATTAAAGTCGCGTATCAACCTTAAATGCTTACTCTTAATGAATTTAAAAGGCTCCCATGGTTTTGATTGAGGACTATAAACATAACCAATACTACCATGATAAGTTTTCATGAATTGCTCTTGAATCTGAATATTCCGCTTTTGTAGATGAATATACGAATAGGTGAGATTAAAATTCGATATACTCCAAGGCATTATCTTACCCGTCCCTGTCGCATTTTTTCGAACATTAGTAAAATTAATACTGTATCGTGAATTATAATCTTCCGCGGCTTTCAATACCGCTTTCCTTTCATCTTCGGGCAGCCGTTCTACAGCGGTTTTTAGCTCAACATCGGGATTCAACGGATTGAATTTTGGTCGTATAATGTTGCCGCTATAACCTATAAACATTGGAATATTTACTCCTGCTTTTTGAGGGAAAAATTTGCCTAATTCAAAACTCGAAGACAAATCAAATTGGTAATTATCACTTAAATTACGTTCATTTAATCGTTTATCAACGCCTCCAAATCCAATTGTAGAGATATTTCCAGAGGCCGATAAAGTTGCAAAATCTGCTAATTGCGCTACTACTCTACCTGTTGTTGCCCAGCCGCCTTTATTAGTAATATCTGTAACACGCAATTCGTTAAACCACACCTCTCCACATTTCGGATTATCTGTATTATTCCGCACACCAAGCATGATTACACGCACATTACTTAAATCGGGTAAACCTAAAACTGTTATCTTATGTCCCTTACTATTGAAATAAAAATAGGGGCGCGTAAGTTGAACATTACTTTCACTTCGCAAATTTTTAGCATTAAACAAATCTGCTAATTCAAAATCAAAATCATTTTCCGAATTCCAAATTTTAGATGCATCGTAAGTTCCATCTGGAGTAATCTTGAGTGGTATCTCGTATTCGTAATAATTACTTACTAAGTCAGTTCCGATTCTTATAAATGCCGACATTTCACCGTCTTTTAAATCACTACCTTCGGCATGAACAAACATTTTAAGATTCTTGTAGTTTCTAATATCAAAATTAGTAGTCTTATAGGCTGCCCTTGAATCGCCGCCTTTAAGGTTACAAACTCTAAGTGATAAAGACTGCTCATTTTGTTGCACAAAGTTTTGAGAAGCTGGATCGCGCACACGACTAATGCCCGGAGGCTCTACATATCTAATTGGTTGACGTTTTCCGTTCTCTTCAATATTAACTGTTGATACAACAAATGTAGTATTATCTGTAGGATCTAAAGGCACTACAGCACCTGGCTTTGTTAAAGCATTTAAATATCGTCTCCAATCGGCTCTAACTAATTGCATTTGAGCAAATCTTAGAATCGTGCTATCTGTAAATCCTTTCATATACACACGCATAAATCTGATAGATTTAAAATCAGAAATATTTCCGACAGCTTTGGTATACTCGCGAATTGGAACCTTTATTTGAATCCACTTAATCTTTTCCTTCTTGCCATTTTTCAAAGTCTTTTCAACTTCAGATACATCTGTAACGAAACCTTTTCCAATTTCTAAATCCTCTGGACTAAGATTAATTTCATAGGTAAAATAATCTTCCGTTTGATTCATGGTAAAGTCATTATTGATATCTTCGTTATCTGGAAGTGTAGTGGCACTCTTTGGTGTCCCATCGTCTAACTTATCTAAAGTCGAATTACCTTGTAAGTGATTATAGTCTTTATAACGCGAAACTATAGAGGCTAATTCGGCACTGTATTGTGGATCGCGATTATGCATATAATTATCGGTAGATGGATCGGCTAATGCATCTTGATATATTTTAGAATTAACACCAAAACGCAATTTCAAATCATTTAGATACGCCGTATCATAATTGCGCTCGTCATTATCGTTTAATCCATCTAAACCTAAATCTTGATACTGTCTTGAATCTGGCTCATTATCAAAAGCATTATTTAATTGTGGTAAAATAGGCACCCTGCCATATAAAGAGCTATCTATATCTTGAATTACACCTTTAGGATTAAAACCATTTTCAAAAACCTTTCGTCTATCAGGTAAAATATCCTCACTAATATTTCCTAGATCGATGTAGAGTTTACCTTTATTAGTACCATTCGGATTATAGACAAAAGGGTCCATCATCCAAATTTCTATATAATCGATATTGGCAGCTTCAAAGTCATTACTTTCTATCCGTCTCATAATTCCACCCCAAGTTTGAACTGGATTCTTAAAAAATCCATCACTGGTAAAATCATCTGTGGCATTATAATTATATTGACCTCTTTCTCTAGGATAAAACGCTAAATCGAGTGTAGGTAAAATATTTGGAGCTCCTTGAGGTATACTCTTATTTGGAAAAACTTCATTTACTGAGATTTCGCGCATGAAATGGTTACTTTGCATTTCCACATCATTTGCAATATGTTCTGGCGTATATTTATCTTTTCTATAAAAAGTTGGATCTATATTATACCAAGCCAATTTAGAGCGGTAATACCCCCATGATCTTTTATCTGTTGCTATGCTATTCCATTCAGGAAATAATAATGGCTGATTTTGTGGTAAACTCGACAATTTCCAACTCGACACTAATCGCAAATCGAAGGTTGTTTCAGCACCTTCAAAATCGTCTAAATAGCTAACCCCTCTTGTGTTATTTTGCCCCTTTGCCATACCCGGAAAAATCCTTGCATATTCGCCTTGTGCAGTCAATCTACTTTCAGCTTTTGTCTCTATAAACGGAAGTTTATCTACTAATTTAGTCAACAATAAAGAAGGCGAAGAATAACTTCCATCAAATCCAAGAATGGTATTAAGTAAAGGTTCATCTCCAATATTTGTTTTAGGTGTTAATGCCCTTTCATACATATGTAAGACAGTAGCACCCAGCATCAATTTTTTATTAGCTGTATAATCAAAACGAGCCCCTAATAAAGTCTTTTGCTGAATATTAAACATACTATTACTTTCGGCAGATACTTTAATAACGGCGCCAGACTGAAGAATACCCTGGTTAATAATAGACACCTTTCCAGCATTGTAATCGACAATATAATCGACATTTTCTGTAAGTCGCGTACCATTAGCAGTAACCACTACCGAACCTTGAGGTACATTTAAAGCATTTAATGAAATTTCGTTACTACTAGACCCTTTATAACTACCTTTTAGAAAGAACTTATTATGCGCAACATCTTGTTCGGCTAACCATTTAGTACTATCGTATAAAGCGTCAAAAACATATTTATTTGCAACTAAAGAATCCCCTTCGAATTTTGACCTTAAGAAATTTCCAAATGGCTCTCTAACAGGAAAAATAATTCGACCATTTTTAGAAATAAAGGTTAAATCTTCTAAGGCATCAAAAACACCATCAGGTTTACTTTCACTTTGCCTGTTAATTCTATCCATATTTAGAACTCTAATTAATGGATTACCCCCACTTAATGCTGGGTAATTATTAACTGGCATATAATTTAAATCGGCACCAGATGGATCGTCGTTATAGATAACATTGAAAACCAAATCACTTGCATTCACATTAAATGAACCAAGTGAGTAGATATTCTTCATCATCAATTCCCACATAGGCAAACGGGTTCTGATGATATTATTTTTGAGCATTTTTAGCATTAACACTTTGCTATCATCTCTTGTACTTGCTACCTCTGAAGCAAATTCACCCACTTTATAAACAACACCATTATACGTATACTCGAATGCTACAGCTAACATCTCATCATTATTTAGAGCTGTATTTAAAGAAATATATCCCAATCGTTGATTAATGGCAAAATCATTTTCGCCTAGTTGACGGGCGTAGGTGAGCAATTCATAATCTAAACCTTGTTTAAGATTCGGAAATTGAATGTTCATATTATCTAAACTCGTTTTCGATTGTCTTAAATCATCACTTACCGGACTGTTAATGATATCATCATATAAATGATTCGCATGATTATCGGCATAAGGTAAATTAGTTCCTTTTGATACAAAATTATTGTAAGGCTTAGCTTCACCTAAATCCATTAAAGTAAGCACATCACGAGTGTTTTCATAATTACCACTCCTATTAGTTACCCATACCTCTACTCTGTTAATCATAACACCAGTACTTAACAATGGCAAAGTTGACATAGCATCATCGAACTGATCTTTGAAAAATTGTGAAAGGAAATAGTGTCTATTTTGGTCGTAATTATGTGCTTGAATATTAAAATTAGTTATCTGAGCACCACCATTTACGGTTGTTTCAGTTCTTTGACCCTTGTTTTGAGTAGCAATGATTGTCGTGGTAAGTTTTCCAGTTTGAACGGCTAATTTGATTCCGAAAAGTGATTGTCCAGCTTGAATTAAACTTCCATTTAGCGGTAAACTCACATTTCCTAATTCAACAGATTTAACCATTTGGTCTTCTTTTCCAACCCAATTTAATTTAGTTTGATTATCAAAATCGAAAGTAGCGTCTGTATCGTATTTAATTCCTAAGTTGAGGGCATTACCAATTTTACCGTTGACATTCAATTGAATTTTTTGATCGAAATCAAATTGACCTGTTTTTTGCTGACGGGCCGAAAATTGAGGATTTCTAACGGTATTAAAAATACCACCAAAAGTTAGTTCCGCAGATCCACTAGGCTGAATATCAATTAATCCACCTCTAAAAACCTTATCAAGAATCGGAGGTGTAGAAATTAAGGTTGGACTCTTTTTATTATTATATCCACTTTCACCAGCATTACTTTTAGCTCTTTGGTCGAAATAACGTTTTCTTTCTTCTTTACCACTTTCTTCTAAATACTCATCCCTTGTCATGGTTCTTTGCAAGGTTTTCTTACCAGCAACTTCTTTGTACTCTTCATACATTTTAGTCACAGGATTATATTCTATAATGGTTTTTACCGAAGGGTCATTAAAATCGAGATTGTTTTTATAGTCCGATTTATCGCTACTTGCATTGTCCTTAATTGGATAGATGAGGTCATTATTAGAAGAATCTGAATTAGATTTACGAGTTGAGTCGTTAGGAGAAAGTTGAGTTATTTGAGATTTACCGTGTAGCTTTGATTCTTTTTCGTTTTCAGCTATCTCGTTCTTAATTACGGCGATTTCTTCGGCGATTAATGCCATAAAAAATTGCCAGCCGTTTCTCGAACGAGCGGTTCCAGTATTACTAAAAACTGGCAAGCTTAAAGCCAACACAAATGTCCACAAAAGCCACTTTTTGGGTGTTTTTGGATACAAACTGAATTTATTCACAAATAATTTCGACAAACTAAAAATGCTTGGTAGGGCTCTATTCTATAGGCTTTAAAAGGGTTTAAACTGCGAATATAACGACTTTGACTTTAAAAAATTGCTCTTAAAAAATTTTTATGACTCGAAAATTACAAAATATCTTCTATTAAACTAACTTTGCAATGCTTTGAAAAAATGGGTCTTTATATGTAATTTGTTTTTGATTTTGAACTCTAATGCTCAGAATTTCAGAGGCTTTCAAGTAAATTTACTACCTGGCTTCCTCATTGCTCATCGCGAATATATGGCCAATATGGAAGCGCATACCTATGGTCTAGAATTTATCTACAGTAGCAATTTTTCGGGTTGGAAATCAATGGATGAACATTACCGCAATTTAATGTGGGGAACGGGTCTCACTTATTTCAATTTAGGACATAAAGACTTAAATGGTCATGTACTTGCTTGGCATATTCATGTTGAAGCTGCTCTTAAAAAGAAATCTAAATCCCTGACTACCTTTCGATTCGGTTCTGGAATTGGCTATATATCGCGCCCTTACAATCTGCAATCAAATAAGAAAAACAAAGCTATTGGCTCTAATCTAAATGGCAATATGCAGCTTTTACTTAAACATTATATTGATGTCAGTAAAAAATCATCGCTTATTCTAGGTATTGGTGTAACACATTATAGCAATGGGAATTTTAAACGTCCTAATCTCGGTATTAATATGGCTCACCTAGATATTGGCTTGTTAAGAAAAGTCAATTTTGTTGACCCTATTACTAAACGTGAACTAAAAAATCTCTTCCCAGAAAATGGTTTTGAATTTAATATTGGCTATGCTAGAAAACAAATAGCGGTCGCTGATACTAGATTTTTTAATATTTATAGTACTAGTCTCTTATATTACTTTAAACATAATAATACCCGTCATTGGCGCGCTGGAACAGAGATATTTTTTGATAAAACTTACCCTTATCAACTTTTTAATGAAGCGTCTCTTAAAAATAAAAATCTTTCTGAGTTTACTGAAATTGCGGTAAAAATAGGTCATGAATTTCAATTTGGAAGAATTGCTGTTGTTACCGATTTAGGTACTTATGCTTACCGCCCTAATGACTATAAAAAAAGAGTTTACTTCTCTATTGGCTTTAATTATTGTTTAGGGAATAATTTAATTGCTCAAACTCGTCTCAAATCACATATGGCTGTTGCTGACTTTTTTTACTGGAGTGCTGGATACCGTTTCTCTGACCAATTTTTAAGAAAATGAGAAATAAGTTATATATCCTCTGTCTTTTAATTTTTGCTGTTGCTTGCAAACGTGCCGATGATATTTTTAAATCTTATGGTAAAGATATTACCGTTCTTAGGACT
>JADLHV010000009.1 GCA_020848595.1 Bacteroidia bacterium | reverse complement strand
GATTCAGTTATAACAAGATCTTCTAGATATAAAACTGGACCTTTCCAGGTTGAATAGCGCACATAACATAAAGACATTCCGATAACCGTTTCATTCAATACAGCAACTAAGCATTTAAATAATGGTTGTTGACCAAAACCGTGTAATCGAATATTTTCAGGCGTATTAATGACTTGTTCGGGTGCTTTTTCGTAGAGAGCGAGTTCATTTATTAAATTAAAAATAGCGACAGAATCTTCAGGTAAAGCTTTTCTAATTATCAAACTCATGCGACAACAATCTTTATATCATCAATTTGAATAACATCGCCCTGTCTCACCTTATAACGTTTTCTGGTTTCGACAGCATTATTACAAACAACGGCGCCATCACTAACTAATTCGGAAGCATGAGCACCAGATTCGGCGACACCAGTATATTTAAGTAATTGAATTAAGGGGATAAACTCTTCTTTGAGAGCAAATTCGATGGTTTGCATTACCTCACCACCAGTTTTTGAACTGAGGAGTGGTCACCATTGACCATTTTAGCCAAATAAACACCTTTATCTAATTTAACTTCATCGAGACGCACGGTAAAACTACCTTTCTTCATCTCATCATCAGTAAGATTATGGGTATAAACGACTTGACCAATAACATTGGTTATAACGAAAGTATATGCATTACCAACTTTAAATTCTACATCAAAATTAACTTGAAGTACATCTCCAGTCAACGGATTAGGATACAATTTGAAAGCAACAGGCGTATTGTCTGCACTAACAGTTCCAATGGCAAGGATAAAAATTAAAAGTAGAGAGTATAGTCTTCTCATTGTGTGCAAATATAAGACAAATTTCAATAAAAACTAAAAAAAAATGCAGTCAATAATTGACTGCATTTTTTAAAGATTGTGAACTGATTAGTGAGCAGCTGGAGTTTCAACCGGAGCTTCAACTGGAGCAGCAGCAGAAGAATCAACAGCTGGAGTTTCAGCTGGAGTTTCAACTGGAGCAGCTGGTTGCTCAGTAGCAGTAGTTGAATCAGTTGCAGTAGTTTCTTCAGTTTGAGCAGAGTTGCTGCAAGCTGTGAAAGCGAAAGCAGCGATAGCGATAACTAATAATTTTTTCATTTTTCTATTTTATAATTAAAATTGGGTGCAAATTTAAATATTTGAAATCATATAAAAAACATCTAAAGCATAAAAAATTAACAATTTGTAAAAAAAACTTAAGAAGTTTGTTTACTGTATCTTTCTCTATCTGTCTGTTTTAAGTATATCTTTCTGATTCTTAGAGATTTAGGCGTAATCTCCACATATTCATCTTTTTGAATATATTCTAAAGCTTCTTCTAAAGAAAATTGCTTTTTAGGCGCCATTTTAGAAGAATCGTCCTTTCCAGCAGCTCTAAAATTGGTTAATTGCTTAGCTCTAACCAAGTTAAGAACCATATCATCTTGACGATTATTTTCACCAACAACCTGACCTTCATAGATTTCGTCACCTGGTTCAACAAAGAATACACCTCTATCTTGCATTTTATCTAAGGCATAAGCTGTTGTAGAGCCAGTCTCCATACTTACTAAAGAGCCATTAGTACGTCCAATTAATTCGCCTTTCCATGGTTCATAATCTGTAAATCTATGGGCCATAATAGCTTCTCCTTGTGTTGCTGTAAGCATTGCACTTCTTAGTCCCATCAATCCTCTTGAAGGAATTTTGAACTCTAAATGCTGCATATCGCCTTTAGGTTGCATGATTAACAATTCGCCTCTCTTCTGAGTTGCTATCTCAATCACTTTTCCAGAAAACTCTTCAGGAACATCAACAACAAGCATTTCTATCGGCTCGCATTTAACCCCATCAATTTCTTTTATAATTACTCTAGGCATACCTACCTGAAGCTCATAACCCTCACGGCGCATCGTTTCAATAAGAATAGATAAGTGCAAAACACCTCTACCATATACTAATATACTATCAGGACTTTCGGTATCTTCGATTTTTAAAGCTAAGTTCTTTTCTGTTTCTTTTTCTAAACGTTCTCTAACGTGTCTAGAAGTAACAAATTTACCTTCTTTACCAAAAAATGGTGAGTTATTAATGGTAAATACCATACTCATTGTAGGTTCATAGATTTTAATTTTATCCATCCCTTGAGGATTTTCAAAATCAGCTACGACATCTCCGATTTGGAAATTTTCTAAACCTACTATAGCACAAATATCTCCATTCTGTAATTCAGTTACTTTCTTCTTACCTAAACCTTCAAAAGTATAAAGTTCTTTAACACGCATTTTAGCCATAGAGCCATCGTTTCTAACTAATGTCACGGGTTGGTTATCTTTAATAACACCTCTGTGCACTTTACCTACGGCAATACGACCTAAATAATTACTATAATCTAAAGAAGTAATCTGGATTTGAACAGTACCTTCATTAATTTCAGGTGCTTTCACGTAATCTAAAATACAATCGAGCAATGGAGAAATATTATCAGTCTTAACTTTATAATCTGTGCTCATCCAACCTTGTTTACTACTTCCGTAAATAGTTGGGAAGTTTAATTGCTCTTGATTAGCTTCTAGATTGAAAAACAAATCAAATACAGCTTCGTGTACTTCATCTGGACGGCAATTCTCTTTATCTACTTTATTGATAAGTAAAATTGGCTTCAATCCTAATTGCAAGGCCTTTTGAAGTACAAATCGAGTTTGAGGCATAGGACCTTCAAACGCATCAACTAACAAAACAACCCCATCGGCCATTTTGAGTACGCGTTCTACTTCTCCACCAAAGTCGGCGTGACCAGGTGTGTCAATGATATTAATTTTTACACCTTTGTATTGAACAGATACGTTCTTTGAAAAGATGGTTATCCCGCGTTCTCTTTCCAAGTCGTTGGAATCGAGGATTAATTCACCTGATTCCTCGTTATCACGAAAAAGGTTACAGTGGTGTAGGATTTTATCTACCAAAGTTGTTTTACCGTGGTCGACGTGGGCAATAATTGCGATATTTCTAATGGCTTGCATGTACGAAAAAAAGTTTGCAAAGATAGTCATTTTTTTGCGATTTAATGTTACTAATTAGTTATTAGTCATAATCCTCTTCATAATTCATCCATTAAAACTTTGTTCAAGAGCTATTGATTTCAAGTTCTATTCGAATAAAAAAAGGGCTCTGGAATAAACCAGAACCCTTAACTATTAGCCAGCGCGAACACCTATTCTTCGCTTAGCACTGCTCAAAATCAATTCATAAACGGCTTAAAACTGCCAAAGATCGTGCTCAAAGATGAAGAGGTCATTTTTTACCTCATCGGCTTTTACCAGTGCGCCAACTTGATCATCTTCGAATTCTTCAAATTGATTAATCATCAAATCGAAAACATTATTCTCAAAGACGATATAACTATCAAATAGCCGCATTTGAAATAAATCATCAAAACTTAATCTAGCGGCATCGTTATATCGATTAAATAATTCCCAACGGTCTAAAACATCTCTAGTTTGTTGATCCATCTTAATCCAACATAAGGGTTGTTCTGGAGCTAATCCAAAAGAAAATTGCCTTTGATAAACAGGCGCCATTCCGATAATTCTAGGTTTAAAAACGCCAAGTTTATAGTCGAAATTCCATTCTTCAAGTAGCCAAAATTTTTGAATTGAACTTGCCTCCATTACCCCTTGAATGATAGTATCATAACCGATAGTTGGGTCTTCGGGATCTGTGCTTATAAATATTTGAATTTCATAAGAGAGCCTCGATTGAAAGTCGACACTTGTCATAGGGGTTAACAATGAATCCGAACGGTAAGGTGTAATAGTACCTTCCCATAGTGCAGTCATCAGATGTTCATTTAAAGCACTTTTAGGCCAATTGATGCATTTATTCATTTTTTGACGCACATCAATACACCTTATTACCCGTTTTGTATATTTCATATCAGCTTCACGGCTGCTAACATAAGGAACTGCGATACGTTCTTTAACGGCAACTTTATAATACGAGCCTAATTCACCGCTTACGATAAAATCCGTATAGTCAACTTGCGCATTTAGAGCGTTTAAAAACAGTATAAAAAGACTAAATACTGCAGATTTTTTAAAAACATTATTCATATTCATATTCAGGTTATTTTATCATTATTGAAAAATCGGGTACACGGATTTCGCCAGTTGGACCTTGAACTTTAATTGCATTAAAATAAAGCACATCACCACTTCTAGCGCCTTTAAGCATTTCTTTAACTATTTGAGTAGAATTACCAACTATATTTTCATCTCTACTATTGCCGATTTTTTTAGTAACCAAATGCGCTTGATAGCTTTTAACTTTATATGATACCCCTTTAAAATAAAAGTCTTCTAAAACGGCATAAATAAAATTTTGGGACATTAGATTACTTCTTTCATGGGTTCCTTGCTCGAGGCTACCAAACTTAATTTTCGGTTCAGGCACCGATTTTAGCCTAAAAGACATTGTGCCCATGGATTTAAATGTACCATCTTGCATTCGAGCATTCACTATAACTTTACCTTCTCGGGCACTGCCAGAAACAGAGGCTAAATATTTACCAGGACCAACCTTACGCAATTGAATTCCATTTGTAGAACTAACATTTATATTTTCGGGGGTAATACCAGGTACAGAAATAGACAGTGGATTTTCGAGACCAAAGAATAAGACATTCATATTATCTGCCGAAATAGCTGCAGAACCTTCATAAGAATTCCATTCGATTGGCTCTGATTTAACCACCATACTTTTACCAGTTTGAGGGTCAATGGATTCTATTTCTGCAAAAATTTGATGACTAGCAGTCCCTTTTGCTGGAATACGGATATGTCCAATTCCATTTTTAACATCAATGAGTTGTCCGTTTACACGCATAACTGATTCAACTTTTGTGTCATAACTCATTAAAGCGATATTAGCGTCGAAATACTCTCCACTCAAAACATTCTGAGATTGAGGAATTATAACTGCCATTTGTCCATCCTTGATTAAAGTATTAATATTTACATTTTCGGATAAGACAGCTAAAACATCCGATTCTAAATTTTTACAATCATTCTGAGTTTTAGAAAGTAACGTCATAACACCTGCCATAGGAGCTTCAACTAAATAGGTATTCACCCATGTTTTCTTTTCCATTTCGTTAGATAGAGGATCTATTGCTTTTAATTGAGAAGTGCTTCTAAGAGTGGCAATAACGCCTTGACTATTTCTAACATTTTTTAGCATACCGAGTAATTTTTCTCGAGTCTCATTAATTTTCAATTGAAGTTTGGTGCCATTATCTTTACCAGAGGATTGAAAATAATGCGCATTAACTTCCATTTCATCAGGTCTTTTTAATTCTGGAATAGATTCATCTTTTTTTCTTTCTTCTCTTCCACCACCTAATAATTCAACTTCTTTCTTAACACTTTCGACATATTGACAGAATTCAGCTGAAATTTTCCTAGTTTCTAGAGCTAAATCATACCATTCTTTAGCGCGTGCTTTAGATTTATCGTCACGAGCTAATAAGCTTAGTTGAACCATTATATCCTCATTTCTTTTTTCAATACTTTGATTAGCGTTAAAATAAGAGAGTTCGAAGAGGTGAAACGATTTAAGAATTTCTCTTGACACGTTAAGTGCAAGAAGAGCTATCAATACGAGATACATCATATTGATCATTTTTTGTCTTGGAGAAAGTTTTTGACTGGCCATAGATTATTTTTTAATTAGTAGATTTAAATTTCGATTGTTTGTTGATTAATTGTGAAACTATTAGACAAAACAAATCCTTCTTCATTGCTTAATTTCATTATCGGCAATAAACTATCATAGCTGTTATAACAGCAAAAAATATATAAAAGGAAGAGTAAAAAAGTTCGGTGTTAATAACCGATTTGAATTAGGAGAAGATCTTCAAAAAAGATGTTTGAAGTCGAATTAAAATAACCTGATATTTTATAAATCAATCAGATTTTACTAAAGCATATTATGCCGAATTACAGAATGCTTTAGAAGATAGAAGTTTAGTGTAGATATTCATGATTCTTATTGTATGTTGTTATATATTAAACGTTAAAACAATGGTTGTTATTGCCTTTGTAGAATATATAAAGACAGAAAAAGGAACAGAATATTAACACTATCTATATCATAAAATGATGGTGAAAATAAATGGAAGAAGAAGAAAAGTAAATGCAAAAAAAAAGTCCCGAAACTTAATCCGGGACTTTCCAATAGGTTATCGAATAGACATTAGAACTGCCATAAGTCATGTTCAAAGATGAAGAGATCATTTTTGATTTCATCACTTTTTAACAAGGCACCAATAGCGTCATTTTCGTATTCTTGGAACTGATTGACATAATTATCAAACACGTTAGATTCATAAACGATATAACTATCAAAGATTCTCATTTGGAAGAAATCATCGAAAGTTAAACGAGCAGCATCATTATAACGGTTGAACATTTCGGTATTTGCAAGGATACTACGGATTTCGTCCATTTTAATCCAGCAAAGCGGTTGTTCAGTACCTTCGACACCACCATAAGAAGGTTTAAAGATAGGTGCGATTGCAATAATTCTTGGTTTAAACACAGAATGTTTGAAATCAAAAATCCAATCTTCCATAATCCAATACTTCTTAATATTATCGTATCTATAAGGCTCGTTATAAGTTGAGTCGAAACCGATAGTAGGATCGTCAGGGTCAGTAGAAACGAAAGTGATTACTTCCTGTCCACCACGTTGAGCGAATTCTTCGGCGTTATATGTAGACAATAAAGAATCCGTCTTGTAAGCAACGATAAGTCCTGCAGTCATACCTTCATAGAGCAGTCTGTTTAAAGGTTGACGCGGCCATTCTAATTGCTTATTCATTTTCTGACGTACATCAATACATCTGATTACGCGCCTAGAAAACTTGACATCAGCCTCCCTTAAGTAAGGATAAGAGACAACAGGCGTTTCACGTACAGCGACTTTATAGTAACTTGTATGTTCACCACTGGTGATGAATTCATTGTAGTTCACTTGAGCGCTGGCATTGAAAGCCAGAAATAAAGTCAAGACTAAGATTAATTTCTTCATATTATTTAATTGTGTAAGTGATAGGGTTTAGTGGTCTTTCGCCACCAGGACCTACAGCCCTTATACCTTCGATTACGATCATATCACCAGGCTTAGCTTTAGCTGCGTAGTTTTGGATAGCCTTAGCACTGTTACCATTTACGTTAGCATCTTCCATATAACCTTTTTTAGGCATATAGATAACGTGGTATTTAGTTACAGTGAATTTAACACCATCGAATACGAAACCATCCATATAAGCATATAGTAAAGCTTGAGAAGCGATTTGACCTTTTAAGTAAGCACCAGATTGCAAGTTACCCAATTGAGCAACAGGTTTAGGCACTTGTTTAATTCTGAACTTTTGCTCACCCATTTTCTTAGTTGTATTATCTGGCATTTTAGCGCTTACAGAAATACTAACTTCTTTTTGACCAGCAGAAACTGTAGCGATATATTGACCATCTTTAATCTTTTTAAGATTGATACCAGAGGCACTAACCACAGTATTACCAGGAGTAACACCAGGAACAGAGATAGACATAGGGTTATCTAAACCGATATACAAAACGTTCATTGCATCAGCTGCAATAGTAGCAGAAGGTTGGAATGAAGTCCATTCAATAGGTTTAGCAGGCACCCAATCCAATTCTCCAGTTGCAGGATTAATCGCTTTAATTTTAGCTTCTAATTTATGAGAACCTACGCCACTAGCAGTAGCAGTATATTCGCCAATACCGTCGCTTATTTGAGCAGCAGAAAGTATTTGACCATTCACCATAATTTCACTAGCAGCTGTTGAGTTGTAAGCCATTAAAGCGATTTTAGCTCTAAATTGAGAACCAGACATCACATTAGTTGATTCAGCGATGATAAGCGCTGCAGTTTTATCAAACTTAGCGGTAGTAGCATCGATATTTTCAGCTAATTTAGTTAAGATATCTGTTTCTAAAGATTTGCAATCGTTTTGAACTTTAGTCAACATAGCCATAACACCCGCTACAGGAGCGTGACCAAGCACATCTCTTTCCCAGGTAATTTTAGCACCGTTTTCATCTTTCAAATCTTTTTCAACTTTAAATGCAGTTGTTTTATCTAAGGTAGCGATGAAAGCTTTATCATCTTTAATACCTATAAGCACATCTAACATTTTCTTACGAGTATTTTCGATAAGATCTTTCAGTTCATCACCTTTACCACGTTTACCTGGATCATCAGTTCCAAGATAGTGTTTGTGACCTTCCATATCATCACCTTTACTCATTTCAGTTAAAGTACCTTTAGGTTGACCTTCTTCAAGAGATTTTCTACCACCTGCAGCTTCTTCAATTTTCTTTTTGTGAACTTCTACAGCAGCCACAAAATCACTTGATATTTTTTGTACTTCTTTAGCTTTATTTGTCCATTTTATGGCTCTCACCTTTTTAGCAGGATCGTCAGCCGCAGCTTGGAAAGCATCCATCATGGCTTTGTTCTTTTGAGTTAAAGCATCATTAGCTTTTATAAAAGAAACCTCCATTAAGTGAAATGCTTTTAGAATCTCATTAGAGATATTTAAAGCCAGAAGTGCGATCAACACGAGATACATCATGTTAATCATTTTCTGTCTTGGGGATAATTTACCACTTGCCATTTTTTATTCTCTCCTTTCTTTTTAGATTTTGAATAAAAAAATTAAGCGCGTGATCCGCTCATAGCACTCAACATATTACCGTAAACTGAATTTAGAGAACCTAAGTTCTTGTTCAATCTTACGATATTTTCTTTGAATTCAGCGCTATCATTAGCAGTTGAAGACAAATTATTTACCATTGTAGATAAACCACCAGCGAAAGAGCTCATTGAAGTGCTAATTTCACTTGAAGCTACACCAATAGACTCGATTGCTTTTGATGCTTTAGAGATATTTGAAGTATACTCGGTAGTAGCTAGAGTTGCGTTACTAAGGCTTGACATATCTTTAACGTTATCGCTTAAAGATTTCAAACCATTACCAAGGCTACCAATTAATTCTGGACCTATTTTAGCTTCTGCCAACATTTTATCCAATTGTTGAGAAATTGAACCTTGATTGGTTTTAGATTTCTTTTCAGTTGGTTCTATACCGGCTAATTCTGGATACACTAAAGTCCAATCGTATTCCGCATGAATTGGTTCAAATACAGACACAAAGAAAATGAGTGCCTCTGTTCCTAAACCTGCGATAAGCATTAGGTTGGCTCCAGGCCAGTGCATAATCTTGAATAATGCTCCTATGATTACGATTGAGGCTCCCCATCCGTAGACGTAGGCCATTACTTTTTTAAATCCTTTACTCTCGAAAATGCTGTTACTGCTCATAATTGTTAAAATTGTTTTTTTAAAAGGTTAATGATAATTGTTATTTAAGTATTGAAAATTATTTTCTGTCTTTGTTAGAACGTCCGATGTAGTTTTGAACGCAACGGAAACCAACGTAACTTTTTGAAGTATCTTGGTATTCGTAAGTTCTGCTACCGTTTTGAATGAAGTAAGCAACATCTTTCCAGCTACCACCTCTGATTACTTTTCTTTTCAAAGTAATAGGCGATGTTTCAGGACCTGTTCTGTTACCTTTGCCATCATTGGCATATTCATCAATATTTGTTCTATAATCTGGGTTTAAATCGTGTGTAAAGCCAGGAGATTGATTACTCCAAGTATTACTTGTCCATTCTGCTACGTTTCCAGCCATATTATACAAGCCAAAATCGTTAGGGAAATAAGAATCTACACGCACTGGATACATACCACCATCGGCACCATAATTACCTCTAAGTGGTTTAAAGTTTGCAAGCATACAACCTTTAGAGTTTCTAGTGTAAGGACCACCCCAAGGGTAAGGATTTCCTACACGACCACCACCTGCTGCATATTCCCATTCGAATTCACTTGGCAAACGGAAATCTTCAGTAATTGGGTCATTGAATGACTCCCAGTAAGTATTTTTATAGATTGTTCTCCATGCTGCAAAAGCATTTGCTTGATGCCAGTTAACACCTACCACTGGATAATCATCGTATTTAACGTGGTTATAGTAGTGGCGAGCCATTGGATCATTATAAGCGAAGGTAAAATCTCTTACCCAGCAAAGTGTATCTGGATAAACCAAAGTTTTGTTGGTTTTGATATATTTTCTACGATTTTTAACACGACCTTCTTGATATTTATCTTGATTATCTTTATCAGTCGCTGCATATTGGTAGTCGAACCATTGGTATTCGTACTCTAATTGATTAACATCAATTTGTTTTTTACCTCTAAAGCGCTCTTCAGCACCATAGTATAATTCTTCTAACTCATCTTTATGCTCTTCTTCATCAAAATCCATATCATAATTGATGAAACCCATTCCATCATTAACATCTTGATCACCAGTATAATCATCAGGGAAAGGAATGAATAATTTTTCATCTCCACTCATTACTCTTTTGATTGAATCAATGACGTAGTTTACAAACTGACGGTATTCATTATTAGTGATTTCTGTTTCATCCATCCAAAACGCAACAATCGACACCTGTTTGTTAGGCGCTAAAAACGATTGGAATACATCTTGGTCTCTTTGACCTGAGTGAAAGGTCCCAGATGGAATGTAAACTGTACCAAATGGCTGAGGGTGGAACCAAAGACCACGTCCTTGCACACCGAGTAAGTCACCGGTGTTTCTTGGACCACAACCTACAAAGGTAAATAAGCTAAGAAGAACGGCCAGCCTTCCAAAGCTGAACATCTTACTCCACTTGTTACTTTTGGCGGTTGTCACTTTCGAAAGCTGCTTGACAACTAAATCCATTTTACTATTCATGGTCATTCTGAAATATTTGTTTATGTGTGTGTTACTAACTTGAGTCAATTATGCAAAGATAATGCTTTTTGAACAAATGTCAAATACATTATCATAAGGTGAAAACGAAAATATGTTCTTAATTATTGTACAGTGATGGAAAAAATGTGAAAAAAAAACGTATTAGTCTGATTCTCTGTGCATAAAAGGTGGTGTAACCAAATTGATTTTCTCTGGTGGAACTATTTTAACAATGAAACAATAGTTCAATTGGAGCTCATGCGTACCACTTGAAACCGAAAGAATTTTACTTAAAGTTAAGTCATAAGAATAACCGACTCTAAGCCCTTGCATTTTTCCTTT
>JADLHV010000008.1 GCA_020848595.1 Bacteroidia bacterium | reverse complement strand
TTATTATTCTGTATTATCTAATTACATAGTTAAACCTTATAATGGTCATATTGATCTTTTTCGATCTAAAATAAAAATGTATTTTCTTAAGGATAAAAAATTCCTTGGCTGGTTTCCATATGCTAAAAAAGGAATTTCTATACATGAGGTAGAAGGCGATCATGATCATATGATTCTAGGTCAGCATAGTAAAAACTTTGCGCTCGCCTTACAAAATGCAATTAATACATCTTTAAAATCTAATGGCCGCAATTAATATAGATATTTCGGCCTTAACTCGCCAGAATCATACTCTTGCAGATACTAATTGCATAGGATTAATTAGCGAAACTCCCTCTGTATTTATACTCGATTTAGATGATTTTGCAGATACAGAACTTAGATTTTTACCTCTCTTGAGTAATGCCGAACGTCAACGCTATATAAATTATCTTAAATGGAAAGATGCTCGACGATTCTTAATTAGTAAAGCTACTCTTAGATTGTTATTAGCTAATATGTTGGATTTAAATCCGCTCGATTTGGAATTTGAATCTTCTTTAGATAAAAAGCCTTTTTTGAAATATGGTGATTCTTTAATTGAGTTTAATGTATCTCATACAGATAAAACGGTTGTTTTTGCTTTTGATAATGCTCCTATTGGTATTGATGTCGAAAGTAGTCATAACTTTAAGCGTTCTGATGTTATTGGTCCAATGGTACTTTCTATAGATGAACAACTTTCTATTGCTAATAGTGCAAATGTTAAAGAGAGTTTTTGTTTGTGTTGGACTCGAAAAGAAGCATTTGTTAAGGCTATAGGGAAGGGCTTAGATAACGATATTGTAAAAGTACCGTCACTCGATGGTCAACATCAAATATGGGAAAATTGGGAACGAGCAATACTGAATTGGAAGGTGTCTTCTTTTGCCCTTGATAATGGTCATGTCTGCTCAATTGCTTATTACGAAAGATTGAATGCTGTGAAACCTCTTTTATTCAAATTAGAAAAGGATTTTTTGTTGAGTTTGTTTTAGTTTTACTTTAACGTTTTATTTTCTAAAATCATTTTTAGGATTAAGTATTTGCTTAGTTTTATAATAGGATGAGTTGTTTATGTGAATGCTTAAAAGCATAAAGTTCATTCAAAAAAAAAATCCTCTCACTAAACAGTAAGAGGATTTTAAATGTATTTTAATTAAAATTAGTTAACACTCATTTTACGAGTTACAGAATGGGTAGCAGTTTTTACAGTATAGAAATAAATACCAGCACTTAAACCTTCAGCATTTAAAGCTAAATAGTGGTTGCCAGCTATTAGTTCATTATAAGTAACTGTGCTTATAACTTTACCACTTAAATCAGTGATTTCTACTGTTACATCAGATGAAGCATCTAACCAAATTAACACTTCAGAGTTATTGCTGAATGGGTTAGGATAGTTTTGAGAAACAACAAAAATTTCTTTATTAGAATTGAAAGTTTGAACATCTAAATTCCAAAGCGTTTCGATACTGCCATCTAAGATTTTATCAACCGGAACTGCTGCGTACATTATATCATTTAATACAACAGGGTGGTTGTTATCAGAAGCACTATTATTTTGTAAGTTAGTTCCAGCAGTTTCATCTTTTTGGAAAATTAAATGTACAAATCCATTAACTTGTTTTGCAATTGCACCAAACTCTTCTTCAAAACCTTGAATTTGAGTAATGTCTTGTGGTTGAGCCCAATTAGCACCGCCATCTGTAGAGTGTACAATCATAATGTCTCTTAAATTAACATTGTTTGCGTCTAAATCTTGCTCAAGAGGGAAAGAGAAGGTTACAAAAATATTTCCATTTGCATCAATACCTGCAGAAGGAGAGTGCAATAATGATGTATTTCCTAAGCGCGCTACAGAAGATATACCTTGGTTTTTAAGTGTAGATGGAACTGTACCATTACTTAATGCAGAAGTATTACCAGCAGAGATAGTTAATGCACCATCTTCGTTACGGTCAAATTGATTACCTCCAGCGATGAAAGTAGAAACCATTTGATTTTCGTTCCAATAACCTAATAAAGAAGTTCCAGGATAAAAACTATAAGTTTCATCTGTTGTGTCTTCATCTAAGATACGACTAACACCCCAGAATACATGCGCTTTGCCATTATTGTCTATTAATACTTCAACTGAGCCGTCGCAAACAAATGGCGTATCTAACATAAGTGATTTAGAACTGTATGGAGCATATTTAAATGTATCACAGATATATCTTGTGAATGTAGTACCATTGTCGGTTGACTTCCAAAGTGTAACATCTTTTAAATGATCACCAGTGACAATTGCAACAATAGAATCTTTAACATCAATAGCGTATTCGTCGCCACCACCAGTAGTAATTCTTGTACTGTCATAACCTGGTAGTAATATATGTTGAATATCCCAAGTTACACCACCATCTAAAGACCTGCTATAAGTCATTGGTGCATAAACACCATTAACTCTTGGAGCTCTAGGG
This sequence comes from Bacteroidia bacterium, assembly GCA_020848595.1. Classification (GTDB taxonomy): domain Bacteria; phylum Bacteroidota; class Bacteroidia; order NS11-12g; family UBA955; genus JABMMZ01. Next base: position 3,760 of record JADLHV010000008.1, on the reverse strand, counting down.
TCGCCTGGAGAAGTTGAGTCAGAATAACTGCCGATGCAATGAAAAGTTTGACCTGAATTTGCAACACGTCCCCAAATTGGTCTTCTTCCAAATTCTGATAAAATAGAAGAACCTTGTGTCCAACTAGTACTGCCAATACTCGCATTTTTTGACATAACAAAACCACCAGTTGCTGCATCATGTCCCATAACCCATTCAGAATTGCCATTCAATCCAATTGAAGGCCAACCTAAACGAATACTTTCAACACGTACTGTTGGATTTCCAACTGTTAACCAGTTAGTACCATCAAAATGGTTGTAACCAGTTCCACGTTTAGTAAATCCTTGATCTTCTGATGTTGTCCATACTACAGAAACGGTTCCGTCTGGAAGGAGAATAACTCTTCGGCCAATACTAGCATTGGTTTGAAGATCGTAATATGTGCTTCCAACTTTAATAAAATTATACGAAATAATTCCTCTTTTTGATGCTGAGTTAGCATTTGATGTCGTGCTGGCTTTTTGAGTCGAATCGCTCACGTCAGTGCTGGCAACAGTCTTGTCAAACACCTGAGCGCCACCTACGGTATAATTACCGAATTCTGAGGCGTTCTTGGAGTTTTGCCCCATTGATAAGAATGGGATGGCAAGTACTGCAAATAGTAATTTTCTTTTCATGATTAACAAACTTGTTTATTTCTTTATAAGGTGTAAAATTAATTCAATTTTATTAAAAAAGAAATAAAAATTGACTTCCTGTTCATAAAGAAGTAATACTAAGTGTAAGTTATTGAAAATTAATTTATTGGATACTAAGCATTAAGCTTGATTTTTGAACAATTTGTCGATTAAACCAAACGTAGCTGAATTGGAATTTCGGCAATTCTTAAAATCTTTATTACAAGTTCTATAATAAGCTGACCTTCTTCTGTGCTGCCATTCTCAACACCTTTGGATCTTAAATCGTAATATTTTAAATTGGCGAATATTTCTTCTAACATACTTTGACTGTAGTTACTACCTGCAATCTTATAATCGTCTATGAAATACTCGTTTATACCTATCGCAATCGCAATCTCTTTTCTCGGTTTATTCTTCATAGAATTGTATGAATATACTTTAGAAAAGAAGGTGTACAAATACGCAATCATTGGAATAATACCATCGCTATTGGAGTTTGCTGCAAAATAATGAGCAATTTGTATCGACTTATTAAAGTTCTTTTGCCCTAAAGCTTTGCCTAATTCAAAAACGTTATAATCTTTCGAAATACCTATGTTTTGTTCAATATGTGTGACGCCTATAATTGGTACATCCGATTTAACATTAATAAGCATTTTATCTATTTCATTCGATATCTTAGCTAAATCATTACCAAGATAATCCGATATTAATTGAACCGCTTTAGGGTCTATATGTCTTCCTTTGGCTTTAATATAGCGCTCTATCCATGGTATTATCTCATTATCTCTTAATCTGTCTGAAGTAAAATATGTGTATTTTGAAAATAATTTACCAGCTTTTTTGCGCTTATCTACTTTCTTGCCTTTATAACACAATACCAAAATGGTTGTGGTCATTGGGTTTTCTAAATAATCTTCGAAAACTTCAATGTCATTTATGTTTTGAGCCTCTTTAATAATAATTAACTGAAATTCGCTCATCATAGGATAGCGCCTAGCAGCCATTTTGATTTCTAAAGGACTGATGTCTTTACCATAAGCAATCGTCATATTAAAACTCTTTTCTTCTGGTTTTAAGACTTTTTCCTCTAATACTCGAGAAATTTCATCTATGTAAAAAGTTTCTTCTCCTTCCAATAAATAAACTGGCGTAAATCGACGATGGTTGATATCGCTTAGTATCTGGTCGAATTTTATGCTGGTGTTATTGGCCATTATTGGTTATGTTCGTATCCTTGAAACTTAATTTTCGGACTTACAATTTTAATACAAAAGTAGAACAAGGTAATGCACTAATTTTCGACATTATTAGGAAAAAGTATGTCCGCTTAACTCCAGAAGAATGGGTGAGGCAACATCTACTGCATTATTTAATTGAAGATCTTAATGTGCCTAAGGGCCTAATTGCTGTCGAAAGAAGTCTAGTTTTTAATGGTCTAACCAAAAGATTTGATATCTGTGTGTCTAATCGAAATGGAGAAATGACTCTGCTAATAGAATGTAAAGCGCCTCAAGTTAAATTAAGTCAACAAACGCTAATGCAGGCTGGTACTTATCAAAAAGTCTTAAACGTACAACTAATTGCAATTAGTAATGGAATTAACCATATTTTTATGCGTCTGGTAAAAGACGCAAAGGCGCCTGAACTTTTGTCTGAATTGCCTCCTTTTGAGGAGTGGTCTTAAATGGCTGTCTCTTCTTCCATTCATCACCTAATCCATTTTCAAACCACCTGCCCATACTGTCCATTGCCCAACGAACTATTCCTGGACGTATCCAAACATAGTTAAAGTTTTCTACTGCAAGTGCACCGGCATTGGCTTTTGCTTCTCTAGCTGTTCGGCCCATCTCAATTTTATTGAATTTCTTATCTATGGCCTGCTTTATCCCATCAAATAATATATTAAAATAAAGATTGAACTCTTGGTTGTATTCGTAATCTAAGCCAATGTAGTGGATTTCCATTTCGGCTTTTGGTGTATAATAAATATGACTGCTAAAAGCTAAAAGTTTATCGCCTAAATAATATCCATAAACTTTAAATCCTTCGCCTAATCCTAATTTCATTTGTATGAAATAGTCCGATTTTAATATTCCCAATGCAATATTCTGCTTATTGACAATATTCATATACAACTCATTAATGCGTTCTTTTTCTTGCGTTAATTGTTCTACTGTTAAGTCAATTAATCTGATTTTATCTGAACTGCTAACTATCTTAATTGCTCTTTGTCTGTATTTACGACTCAAATCGGATAGATAGTCTTCAAAATTTTGCCAATTCGGACGTATCTCCATTTCCATAGTTAAATCTTGACTAAAGGATTTGAATCCATGACAGGTGTACTGGGTTGATTTAAACTCTCGTGAACAGTCTTTAACTAAAATCCCACAAAAGTTCTTTTCTGGTTTCATAGATTGTCTGTAAAGATTCAAACAATCAAATATCAAGGCCTTTTTTTCTTTGTCTTTAAAGTAAAATCCTTGAAAATTAACTCTAAATATATTGCCACATATTAAGATATCAGCTGTTTTTCCTAAAATATATGATTTTAATAAACGCAATCCTGGACGATCAAGTAATCCATGATGGTAATGCTTGCTATTGAATTTTAAACACTGCAAATACATCACTCCGATTAATTCGTTGCGCTCATAAATATTGACGTATTTAAATGCGATATCTTCAGGCAGCGTCGCTTCTAAAGCTTCAATATCCCTGCATTGCAAATGGTGGTTGAGAGGTAGAATTTCTCTCCAATCGTTTGCTATCTCTCGAAAATTATCGGCAGTCCTAAATTTAATCTGTTCTTTTATGTTACTTCTGTAAAACAATTTAATGTTTTTGTGGGTCTAGTTTTTTTCTCAATCGTATGTTTAACACTTCAACAAATAGACTAAATGCCATAGCAAAGTAAACATATCCTTTAGGAACTTCTACTTCAAATGCTTCAATAATCAACATCATCCCTATCATTAATAAGAACGATAGTGCTAACATTTTAACAGTAGGATGTGTTTCCACAAAAGCACTAATATAACTCGAAACCAACATCATTATGATCATTGACAATACAATAGAAATAAACATTATTG
>JADLHV010000007.1 GCA_020848595.1 Bacteroidia bacterium | reverse complement strand
TCTTCTTACCAATACTGATATCAATAAGTCGATCCCAAAACCTAGAAGGAAACTCGAACAATGGCGTATTAGTTATTTGTTTTTTTAAGTGAGTTTGTTTAGCTTCAGTTAAAATTTTAAAAGTTTCATCAGTGGTTAAACTATTAAAGTTGAGTTGAATATCAAAATGATAATTTAATTGATGTAAAACTCTTGCACAAACTGACGACAGTTTCAAAATAGCAGGTCCACTTAAACCCCAATGTGTTATAAGCAATGGGCCTTGTTGAATAACAGACTTTTCTTTGATACCATTAGCTTTTAAATCTTCTTTATTCAAAGACAATTTAACTTGAACTAAAGGTAAGCTTAGACCCATTAAATCTGTAATTAAAGGATCTTTTGAATTGAATGTAAATAGAGAAGGTACAGGATTAATGACAGAATGCCCAAGACTTTTTAATATATTCCAAAAATGTTCGCTGCTACCGGTACAAATTATGAGGTTTTTGCAATGAAAAACGTCAGAATCTGTAACAAACTCAAAATAATCCGATGATTTTGAAATTTTAGAAACAGCACTACGGGTATTAATTTTGATATCTAGATTAGAACAAGCATCTAAAAAACACTTTACAATTGTTTGAGAATCGTCTGAGATTGGAAACATTCTCCCATCAAATTCCGCTTTTAAAATAACATTTCTTTCTCTAAACCAATCGATGGTGTGCTTAGGATTAAAACGATTAAAAACAGAAAGTAATTCACGACTACCTCTAGGATAATAATTTACAAGAGTATTAGGATCAAAACAATGATGCGTTACATTGCAACGACCTCCACCACTAATTTTAACTTTCCCAAGACAAGTTGGGCTTTTCTCAAATATTTGAATTTTCCAATTTGGATGTTTTTCCTTAATATTAATAGCCGCAAAAAAACCAGCGGCACCACCTCCAATGATGGCAGCATCCAACATGCTTGATTAAATCGCTTTTATGCGAATTGTATAGCTTTCCATAACCAGATTAGCGAGTAACTTCTTACTTGCTTCTTCTGCTTCATTATATGCTTCAGTTTCACTTTCAGCGCTAGATTCATACATAATGCATTTACCAACTCTAACATTGTCTATGCCAGTAAAACCAATACCGTGCAAACCAGAAGTGACGGCTTTACCTTGAGGATCTAAAAGCTCTTTACGAGGCATAACTTCAATTTCAACTGAAAATTTCATTTCTATCTTTTTGTGGCAAAATTAATCAGAATTGATGACAAAACATAGGACGCATAAAATATCGGTAAACATAACCATCCATAAAAGAGCAGAGCAGCGAAAGCCAATAATCCGATAACAACAAACTGAGCTAATGGACTCGATTGACCCTTTTTAAATTTCAAAGATGGCATTGGAAATTCACTAACAAGCAATAAAGAAACAATTAAACAAAGCAATAAATAAAGCCATTGATTTTCAAAAAAAGCATCTTTAATCGGCAAATCTATTACACCCCAAGCCATACATGTTAATCCAGTTATTGGGGTTGGAACACCTATAAATGAACTTGTTTGTCGGGTATCAATATTAAATTTTGCTAAACGATAAGCCGAAAATATTGCTAACAGGATGAATGACCAACGTAATGGACTACTTATCGTATCAGACAAACTATACAACATAAATGAAGGTGCAACACCAAAGGTTACTAGGTCTGCCATTGAGTCTAGTTGCTTACCCATTTCACCATCTGCTCTTAATAAACGAGCCATAAATCCATCAAAAAAATCGAGAATTGCAGCGAGTATTACTAGAAAAAAGGCATTTTCATAGCTGCCATTGAAGATTTGATGAATAGCTATAACTCCACAGCTCAGGTTGCCGAGTGTGAATAGATTTGGGATTTGCTTTACAAAACGCAAGTACATGTTGCAAAGTAAATGAATTGAGGTCTTATTTTTTACCTTTTTTTAATGATGGATCTAGACATCAGTACCATAAACTCAATATCCAAATTTAAAAATAGGGTGTACTTTAGCCTAGTAAAGAAAATAAGAAGACAATTCAGTACTTATCAATAATAATAATTTTCATAAAACATCCAACTTAAACCAACTGAAAAACCAAAGTTGAATAAAGACGTTTTTGGAGAAGTTGAGTCTAATGGATTGACTCCTCCTTCAACTCTTCTCCAATTTTTGTATGAAGGATCAGCTAAAATATGACCATTAAAACTCAATGCTACACTTCTTCCAATGCCTAATTTCATATTTATTCCAGCCCCTAAAGCTAAAGCTCCATTTACAAATTTTTCGGTTTTAGAGCTTGCAAAACCTGGTATTACGAAACTTGGAATTGAGTCATTTGTGACATTAAGATTAAAGCGACTGTAATTAATAATGAAATGCGGAGAAAAACTTAGATGCTTAGAAAACTGAGGAGAAAATCCGATTTTTTCAGAAATTGAAAATCCAAATAAATGATATTTGTAGTTACTTACATTTAAATTCATTTCCTCGAATCCAACAAAATCAAAACCTACAAAAACATTTTCACTCAAGACACTAAAACCAAGCCCAAAGCATTTAATATCATTCTTAAACATCTCCTTACCAGAAGGATCTATGGCTTGATTTAATCGAGAAAAATTAAATCTAGAAACACCTCCAAATAAGTCAAACGAACTTACATTATCTGATTTGAATTTCGTTTTAACTTTGGTTTTAATCTTGCTTAATCGGCAGTAAATAAGATACTCATAATTCTTATTTTTTAGTGAATCTTCTGAAAGTGCAAAAAGCTTACAAACATCATTTCCCATTGAATCGCTATATGAATAAACATTAATAGATTCATCAATAATAGGATCATATAAACTAGAATATTGAGATCCATAAAAGATAGCAATATTAAGAACTTGACCCTTATATTTACTTTCGTTAACTCTTCTAGCCATAGGGCTATGATCATACCATTCGCAACCATTCATAACTTGATTTAGTCCAACATGACATCGACCAAATTGTCCAAAAATATTACGATTAGAGTCAGATTCAAGTAATTCAATCATGTTTTTATACATGAAACGTTCTCTATAAACGTATTGTTGGGGAGTTCGAGCATATTTCTTATACTTTCGATATTCCTCTAGCGATTTCATAGATTTGTCAAAAACTTCAAATTTATCACCTAGATACGTTTTAAAATCCTCGCGAATTACTTTATAATCGACTAACATAGAATCCAAAGTCATTTCGTCAGATAAACCATAACTAAAATAATAAGAATCATAATAATCGTAATAATTTTCATAGCTAATTCCAGACTGTTTATACTCAGCATAAGAGATTATAACATCTGACAGAAACTGAATACTTTCAGGACGAGGTGTTGAATCCTTTTTAAGAATATCTGCCATAAGTACAGGAGCATCATCCGGAAATCGCTCCACATCTACGCCATGAATATGAACTCTCTCTTCAACAGGCAGGGATAGATTCCATTTGCGTAAATCATTATAAAACTCGATATATTGGTAAGCAGTAGTCCTATTGAGAAGATTAATATAACTAGAATCTTCATTGATATACTTATCTATCAAAAAACCACGAGCAAAACCCAACTCAATGACCATGTCTTTAACGCCCTTCTTTTCGTGTAAGTACTTTAGCATTTGTAATTTTACACTATTATTGACATAGTAATAGGTATGATTTTCTCCAGTTAAAAATACACGGTAATTTCCAACTAGTGAATCTAATATACTAAGATTAGGGATATTGTATTTCGAAGAGTCTTCATTCTTATCTTGAGCCCAAATACTTGTAGAAAACAAACCTGTAAAGAGGAAAATTAGTAATATTTTTGAGTATTTCATAAAACGAACAAATATAATTAAAATACCTTTTAAAAGATTGACAGTAATTTTTCTACTTAAACAAAATTGTCAATTTGTGGAATAACGAACCTTTTTAAAGGTAAACCAGTGTTGTTAAATACTACAATAAGTCATATTTGAATTAAAACATTTCTTGTTTTAATCTCCGTTTAAAAAAATAAATACATCAGTTAATAGAGCGTTTGTATAGGTCTAAACAAATTAAGTAAGTATTAAAAAAACAGACTAATACCATTAAATTAAGCTATAAATGGTATTCAAATTTTTTAATTTTAAAATAAAGTTGTAACTTTGCACCGCAAATAACAAAACCATTATTTGCATGGCCAAGTCCAAAAATTTCCCAATAAACTTTTCTAATAAAATTACTGGCGACAGTCTCACATTTGATGATGTATTGGTATTGCCTCGATATAGTGAAATACTTCCTAGAGATGTTGTAACTAAAACGAAGCTTACCCGTAACATTTTTATTAATATACCAATTGTTTCTGCAGCAATGGATACAGTAACCGAAAGTACTATGGCAATTGCTATGGCTCGCGAAGGTGGAATTGGTATAATCCATAAAAACATGACCATTGCCCAACAAGCTAAGGAAGTCATGAAAGTTAAACGTAGTGAAAGCGGTATGATTCAACATCCTATCACTTTAACTGGAGAGGCAACATTGAAAGATGCGCTACGTTTAATGAAGGAAAACCATATCGGAGGAATTCCTGTTGTAGATTCTAAGAACAATCTAATAGGCATCATAACTAATAGAGACCTTCGATTTGAAAAGAACACAAGTAAGAAGATTAAAGAAGCAATGACTAAGTCGAAATTAGTTACCGGTCAAATTGGTACTGATTTAATTATGGCTGAAGAAATTCTTCAAAAACATAAAATCGAGAAACTTCCAATTGTTGACAAGAAAGGAAAACTAGTAGGACTTATCACATATAAAGATATTTTAAAGGTAAAAAGTTACCCAAAAGCTTGTAAAGATAAGTTCGGAAGACTTCTTGTTGGCGCTGCAGTTGGCATAACTTCTGATACATTAGACCGCGTAAAAGCATTAGTTGAAGCAGAAGTAGATGTTATTACTTTAGATACAGCTCATGGACATTCTAAAGGTGTTGTAACCGAATTAAAGAAAATAAAGAAAGCTTATCCTAAACTTGATGTAATTGTTGGCAATGTGGCTACAGGAGCCGCTGCAAAAGCATTAGTAGATGCAGGAGCTGATGCTGTTAAAGTAGGTGTAGGACCAGGTAGTATATGTACCACACGTATCATTGCTGGAATAGGTGTCCCTCAACTTTCTGCTATTATGGATAGCGCTGAGGCAATTCAAGGTACTGGTGTGCCTATTATTGCAGATGGTGGCATAAGATATAGTGGCGACCTAGTTAAAGCTATTGTAGCAGGTGCAAGCACTGTTATGGCAGGTAGTTTGTTTGCTGGAACAGAAGAAAGTCCTGGCGAAACAAGTATTTACGAAGGAAGAATGGTTAAATCTTACAGAGGAATGGGAAGCATTGAAGCAATGAAAGAAGGTTCTAAGGATAGATATTTTCAAGATGCTGAAGATGAAATTTCTAAACTAGTACCTGAAGGTATTGTAGGTACAGTGCCTTTCAAAGGTCGTGTTGGTGAAGTTTTATACCAATATGTAGGTGGGTTAAGAGCAGGTATGGGCTATTGCGGAGCTGGTTCAATTGACGAATTACAAACATCACAATTTGTAAGAATTAGTAATGCCGGTATCAAAGAAAGTCACCCACATGATATTAAAATCACTAAAGAAGCGCCTAATTACAGTAGGTAATGCAGCTATTTGAATCAAGTTAGTGTCAAAACCCTAAATTTGTAACTTGCTCAAATGAATAAAAAAACAATTTTTCTACTTCTCGCCTTAGTGGTTGTTATTGCTACCTTCTTTATACTTAAGCGCAATACTTCTAATACTTTAACAAAAGATGACCATGATTTTGGTTATTCTAATACAGAGTCTATTGACAAGATTTATATTTCCAATAAAAAGACTGGCAAGTATGTAATTCTTAAAAAAATTGATAGTACTCATTGGATTGTTAATGATAGCTTTAATGTCAATATTCATCAAATTAATACCTTATTTGATGGGTTTAAACATCTGCAAGTAAAACGCCCTGTTTCTAAAAAAGAAATCTTTGATGTTAAAAGAAATATTGCCATTTACGGAAGTAAAGTTGAAATATACGAAAAGGGTAAATTATCTAAAACTTACTATGTTGGTACCAATACCCACGATGAAATGGGTTCTTTCTTTTTAATGGATAAATCTGAAGATCCTTATGTTATTGAAATCCCAGGGTTTAATGGATTTATTAGCGCCCGATATCATTATCAAGTTGAAGCATGGAGAAGCAAAAATATATTTAGCAATAAAGAAGAAGAAATAAAATCTATTGAAGTGATTTGGCATACCGAAAACAATGCTAGTTTCTCGATTGACAATAGTGGAAAAGAACCTCTTATAAAGTCTAATGGCCGCATTTTTGAAAATAATTCAGATATTAATTTGAACAAGTTGAAATCCTACTTAAAACTATGGGAAAATTTATCATTTGAGGGTTTTCCAATTGATTTGAATGCCCATAAAATTGATTCCATTTCTAAAACTGTTCCTATGCTGACTCTAATGCTTACTGATAAAAACGGGAAGATGACAAAACTTAGAATTCACAATAAAGGTATAAAACGCGATTCGAATATTCAATATGACAAGAGTGGAAATCCCTTAGAATTTGATATAGAAACATTTTATGCTTTTATAAATGATAATAATAAAGAAGTGGTTCAAATTCAAGATTATGTATTTGGTAAAGTGATGAAGAAACTATCAGATTTCTCGTTATAAGATGAATAAAAATCTTTACATACTTCTACTTTTTACTTTGATTGTTTCTTGCGGTAAAAAAGTTAAGCAAGAAAATGGATATACCGTTTTTAAAGGTAATTTCTTGGAAGAAAAATATGAAATTGCCTATGATAGTACTCAAGATTTTAGTAAAAATATAGATAGTTTTATTCAATCAAAAATTCGTTTATTGAGCAATTCTGATTCAAATTCTATTGTATTTTCTTTTAATCATAATCGAAAATATACCGATAGTAATCAACTTAATAGTGAATTAGCTACTTTAAATACATTTAATCAAATAACCTTAGAGTTAATCGATTTTTCTAAGGGTCGTTTTAATCCAGGTTTGGGTGCTCTAGAAGTTTATTGGAAAGAACAATACAAGAATAAAAATAGAGTAGATTGGAATAAGGCACTTTGCGACAGTCTAAAAGATTTATACTATGGTACTTCATTTATATTCGATGGGCAAAATCCAGTAAAACAAAATACACTCATGCAGGTGTATTTGGATGAATACTTATCTGGAATTATTGCTGATAAAGTAGCATGGCTATTTGACAGTGTATATCACATTAAGAATTATTACATCAATATTGCAGGTGATATGCGAGTTAGCGGTAATAATGGACATGATTCTTATTGGCCAATTAAGATTGAAAAGCCGATGATTAATACCCAAAAGAAAATTGAATTTGCTTCTATTCCTCTTAAAAATTATACCCTTTCTAACAAAGACAATTTCTCTAAATTTCATTTTATCAAAGGAAAACGCTACAGCTTATCTTTAGACTACCTGCAAGGTTTTCCTGCTAAAAATGAAATATTAAGTGTAAGCATTATGGCACCAACTGCTTTTGAAGCTACTTTATATGCTTCCACTTGTCTGAGTATTGGATTAGAAGATTCTAAAAAACTATTATTAGCTCAACCATTAATGAAAGCCTTCATTATTTTCGAAAAAGATGGAAAAATCGAACACTGGGCGACAAATAATTTTTCTTACACCTTGAATACCAAGGAGTAAACTAGTTTTAAAATTATTATTTGATATAATTGCCACGTTTTAAAATTATAAAACGTCTATCCATTTAGTTGTTATTTAAACATTGTCCTTTCAATTTATATGTATTTGTTATGAAACTAAATCAGTGTGTTTATTGTCTTCGATTTTTCGTGTTTTCAATACTTTTTTTTATGGTGTTAAATCAAAATTTAAATGCCGGAAATATTGAAACGAGTAAAGATATATGTATTGGAAATCTTGCTTACTTTAAAACGACAGGAATAACAGGAATTAACAGTTATAAATGGAGTTTTGGAGATGGATTTACTTCACAAAATTCTGTACCTTTTCATTTATATAAATCTGTAGGAAAATTTTTAGTTAAACTAGAGGTAAATACAAGTTCTGGTATTCTAAAGGACTCAATTGAAATTGAAGTACATGACCTTCCAAAAGCTAAACTATCTGAATTTAGGTTCGACTCATGTCTTTATTCTAATTTATTTGAATTCAAAGATTCTTCTTCCCCTTCTAAAACTAATAACCCCATAGTAAAACGTTTAATTGTTTGGGGTGATGGTCAATTTGTAATAGATAATACAATCAAATTTGGAGAAATTGTATCACATCATTACCAAATGAAAGACAAGTATAAAATTAAGATAGAGATAACTGATAATAAGGGCTGCAAAGCATCATCTATCACTAAAGTACTTGTAACAAATGGAACTAAGGCTAAGATTGATTCAAAAGTAACTTATCCAAGTTGTGGAGAAGCAGAAGTATGTTTTAGTAATAAGTCTGAAACAAGTAACGGTAATAGTCAAACCTATTTATGGCAATTTGATGGCGGTCAATTCAATAGTCAAAATATGAATTACGTTAAATGCTTTTCAACTAAAACTTCTAAAAATGTTAAAGCCATTCTGATGATGAGTAATCCAGATAAAACTTGTCTAACATCTGATACTTTAAATATATACTTAAATACCGATAGTATTTCAGGAGATATTTCGATAAATGACTCGATTTTTTGTTATGGTTCTGGAAGTAAAATCAGTATGAATTATCCCTATTCAAGTTCCTACAAATATTTTTGGGAAATCGATAATCAAGATATAAATTACCATGAATCGCTATTAGAAGCAAGTCCAAGAGAATTAAAACTAAATCCAGGTTATCATCAAATAAAATGTACTATAACTAAAGGTCCGTGTATAGCTCAACAAGAGGCACAAATCAAAGTTATTGGACCAATTGCAGGAATGAAAATTTTCAATCAAAAACAATGCGAAATAGACAAACGTGTTTACTTTATTGAAACCTCTCAAAATCTGGATAGAAAAAATGCACTTTTTTATTGGAATGTGATAGATCCAGAAGGCTAAAACTGCGAAATATATCGTGCTAAAAATCAGAATAAGTATAAAAATTGTAATAAATCTAGAGATTGGTTTGGCAAGCATGATTATACTATTCCTAGAACTGTCAATCCAATTTATCTAACAGTTGTAGATACAACTAATGGGTGCTTTGATTCTACATCAATGAACATGTCGCATTTTAATTGTAGACTATGTCAATCAAACAGTTCATTCGCAATATGCCAAGGCGATACCTTTATTTCATTAAAACGTAACGAAATTGGTCCAAAAAGATTCTCACTAGACACTGGAAAAACATGGATGAATTTCCCATCACAAATTAAT
>JADLHV010000006.1 GCA_020848595.1 Bacteroidia bacterium | reverse complement strand
CAGTTAGTAATGCTCAAGAACAAGTAGATGTTTATGGTGATTTGCCTACACTTTGTCAAAGTAATCACTTAATTACTGTTGGCAATAGTACGAGATTTGATAATTATGCTGGTGGAGGATACAGTGATATTAGTGTTGATTTATTTGCCCCAGGTTCAAATATTTTTACAACGGCTGCTTATACTTCTACAAATATTCTATTGAATCAAGTTTATAAAGAAGGATTTTCAGGATCTTCTTTTTCGGCACCAATGGTAACTGCCGCAATTGGCATAATGCATACGTATGCTTGTGAAAGATTATTAGATTCTATAAAACAAAATCCCGCCAAAGGGAATTTGATTTTGCGTAAATTGTTATTAGATGGTGTTGATCCAATTAATTCTTTAGAAGGGAAGTGTGCAACTGGTGGACGTTTAAATATTCAGAAGGCATTAAAAATGATGGATCTTTATTGTCAAGGTGAAGTAGGTATTAACTCAAGTGAAGCCCTTAGATTTGTTGAGATTTATCCGAATCCCACCGAAGATCAGTTGTATTTAGTAAGTTCAGATCCAGTTTTGAACATAGAATGTATCGATGTAAATGGTCGTATCGTTGTAATGGAATTGCAAAACGGAATTTTAGATTGTTCGAATCTAGCTCAAGGTATTTATTTCTTAAAAGTAATTACAGAAAAAGGTGAGTACAATTTACGCTTTGTGAAATCTTAACGCTTTAATAGTAAAACTTCCAAGCAAATCCAAGTCTAAAACGTCTAGGAGGCGCAGGATAAAAAGGCGTTACATATAAGTAGTTACTATAAAAGTAAGGATTCGGTAAGTCGGCATTTATATGCTCCATTTTAAAGAAAATTCGAGCTGTTTTAACCTCTGCATTAATAAAAAAATCGACAAATGGATAAGCTCCAACTGATCCTTCACTGAGTTGAAATTGCATAATAGCAGGATTATAAATACGTGCTTTATAGCTTGCACTAAAGGTGGCATCAAATCCTATTTGTATGAAAGAAGCTTTCTTAAAAGCATATGTCTGGAAATAATAGGAGCCTTTGGTGAGCCAACTTGGCAATAATACTTGTGAAGCTAATTGTTTTGAAAATGCTTGAGTTGTAAATTCTTGATGGAATTGAAATTTTTTTAAATTTAAATGTCCGAATACTCTGAATTGAAGGCAAGACTGTCCTTTACTCCCTTGATTTGGAAGGCCATTTTGACCGTAATAAATATAGTTATCGATTAAATGATAATTTAAGAAAGCTCCATATTGTTTATTTGGTAGTGCATAGCTGTATGCGTTATACAATGCAGGACGTTTTGTTTTCTTATCTAACCCAATTTGTAATGATTTGTAGGCTGTGTTTTCAAAGTTAGTTTGATAAACATAGTGATTTGATAGCTGCCTGGTTTGTTGGTAACCTGGATGTCTCGAGCCTAAATTAAGTTGTGCATTCAGATTTATACCTTTCGCTTCAGATATACGTGCCTGATTATTCCATTCTAATTGGTAATCTCCCGCATTAAAACCTTCTAAATATAGTCTACCACTTGCTTGTGAATTAAATACATTTAGAAAGTCGAAATTAAATTGAGAGTAAATAGACGTATTATGCGATTGCATTACAAAGTAATTGTCGTTTTCGGCTTGACCCCGATAACTAAAATTATCGTATTGTATACCTGCCTTAAAAGCCAATCCTTTTTCATTTATGGGCGTAAATATTTCTAAAGCATTTGAATAAGATTGATAGCCAATAGAATCAGTACTTGCATCATTATTAAAATAAAACACTGAATCATAATACCCAAAATCACTAGATAAATCTGTGTAATAATTAGATTGTCTTTGAAGTAAGAAGTGATGAGCTAAATAAACCAAGCCAATTGAATCTTTTCTAATTATAGAATATGCATGTTGAAATTTTAATTCGCTTAAACGGTTAATGCTTTTAGCATTGTTGAGCATGACATCAACAATTCGAACAGAAGGTTGTAATTCTCTAAAGAAAGAGTCATTAGCACTAGATTTTTCCATTCCTCCATTTTCAAAATTAGTTGCTTTATTCCATGCGTAAGAGCCAATAGCTAGGTATCGTTTGTTTCGACTTCTAAAATACATGCCAGCAAGAAGGTTTTTATTAACGGTGGATTGTCTAGTATAGAAACCATCATAAGCTACACTGTGGTATTTGATGGTTATGCCAATATTTTCTCCAAAATTCTGAGTGTGCAGGGCGTTAAAGTCAATTAATCCCCTTTGACCAGATTTACCTTGAGCAAATCGAAATTCGGTATATGGTAATCTTGCAGAGTGTAGAATCAGATCTTTGGATTTAAAAAATTGATCACCATAAGGATTGAAACCTGTATAAAATCCAGTTTGATTAGAGATATTAAAAGTTTGGTTAATATAAGGCATGCCAATATCACCGGTATTTTGTATGCCAACATTTTCTCTTTTAATTCTATCATATTGAGAAAAGAACAACATAGATGAATCCATTGGATTTTTAAAAGAGAAGGAGCGGAAGACTTCATCAGCAGTAGCAGCTAAAGGGTCTAACCTTTTTGCCGTATCGTATACCTCAGAGTCATCTGATTGTCCAAACGAATTGAGGT
>JADLHV010000005.1 GCA_020848595.1 Bacteroidia bacterium | reverse complement strand
ATTAATGAATAGTTAGTACTATTAACAAAAGAAGAAGCGTAGATTAATACGATTGAATCTTTTAAACTACCATTGTTAGTTCTTGTAACAGATTGCAAGCCTGCAATTCCGGTGTAGTTAGCTAGATTAGTAGCAGAAGTATTATCGAGGTCTTTATTAAAAACCAATTCAATTGAATTACTTGAAAGCACTTTAGCACTAGTTACAACTGGAGGACCATCAAAGCCCCAATTAGGCCACGTTTGCGGAGCAGTACCACTAGCAGTTCCAACCCAGTATTTAACATCCAAAATTGAATCTTTTAATTGATTCAATGGTAGGTTTTGCGGACCATTATAAAAAGCATTAGCCGTATTACCTGAAACATTACCAGAAGCCGTACTTAAATTAATAGAAGAAACACCATCTTGTAAAGAAGTTGGCAATTTAGAATTACTACCACTACAAGAAGTATTAGATGTAATCCAGTTATTAGAGCTTAAAGCTGTAATATGCGTTGGGGTTGTTGCGGCTCCCGCATATACTATAAACTGATCGCCACCAGAACTTAATCCAAAAGCAGAGCCAGTCAATGTACCAATATTAGTTGAAGGCACATCGTTTTTAATATTAATAACAGTTCCAGCTGCTACACCCGTACTTGGAGCAGTCCATACCAAACCACCATTACATTGATTTTGAGTATTGTCGGTAAATTTAGCATCCGTCATTTTTATTAAAGTACCAGGCAAGATATTCACCAAAGTAATAAGAGCAACTTCATCATCTGTTGCAGTTGCATTCATACGATAAGCAATAGGTACTAGGTCACCAGGATTGAAAACAGTTTGCAAAGCGATAGTAGTAAAACCGATTTGTTGTTTAGTGACAATAGCATTATCGCTTAAATCCTCTACTCTATTACCTTTCAAGGCTAGGTAATATTTCTGGTTATTCAGTAGGTTAGCATTAGGAGTAATAGTTAAAACCTTATTGCTATAAGCTGCGGTAAAACCAACATCAGCACCAGCAGAATCGTTCAGTTTCAATACAACGAGAGAATCTGCAGAACCAATATTTGCATTATTAAGAAGACGAATAGCTTCATTAAAAGTTATAGTTGGTAAAACATTAACAGCCACATTGATTTCATTATTTAATGGACTAAATACCACAGTTGGAGGTAAGATATCATTGCCCGAAAGGCTATTACCTTCCATAGTAAAATTGTCGATACGGTTATTACCAGCAGTACCACCACCACCTTGACCGAAAAGAATTTTTACTTTAAAATTAGCATTATTATTTACACTAGTTAAAGAAGAAAAATCTAAGGTATACAAAGTTGGAGTCGTAGTAGGTTCTATGGTATCAAACAAAGAGTAATTACTCCCATCGGTTGTATAATATATAAATTGATAGTAGGCACCAGAACCAGATCTCATGCCAGCGTATTTCACCATAACATCTTTGTAACCTGTACTAGGCAATGAGAAAATTAAGGCACCATAAATAGGATTATTAAAACGCAAATGATTACCTGAAGGATCTGAATTACGGGCGTTGTAATTATTAACATCAAACCCTTGACCAGTTCCATTGGTATAATCAATTAAACTTGTACCACCAGTAAAACGCAAAGAATCTAAAGAAGCGCCATTGATTAATGAATTAGTCACTGCAATGTGGTCATTGAAACTACTGGTATTATTAAAATTCCAATAATGAATAAGCGATTGACTATTCGCGGATACATATAGTAAACACGACACAAGTATTAATTTAATTTTTAAGTTCATAATGATTTTCGATTACAAGCTGCAAAGGTTTAAACTGCATGTAATACCAAAATCAAGTAAAGATTATAAGAAAGTTAAACTGACATTTAGCTTAAAATTATAAAACGCTATAATTAATATAGTTAAGTGAAATTATAAAATTGAACAGATTACGACAACTTCAGGCAAAGTTTAATAATATCTTACTAAGTTATAAATTAAACTACCTATAAAGTTAAGGCATAAAAAAAGCCTGACGTAATAGACAGGCTTTTCAAGGATTGTATGAATTTATTATCCTAAATAGGTTTTAAGGATTTTGCTTTTAGATGATTTACGCAATCTTCTAAGAGCTTTTTCTTTGATTTGACGAACACGTTCACGCGTTAAACCAACTTTTTCAGAGATATCTTCCAAAGTATGAGCTGGACCTCCATCTAAACCATAATAGTAACGCAGAACATCACGTTCTTTTTCGCTTAGCGTAGAGATGACACGGTTAATTTCCTTTTGAAGCGACTCATTCATAAGCGGCACATCAGGATTAGGTTCGTCGTTATTATCTAGGACACCGAGTAGTGTATTATCTTCACCTTCAGTAAGAGGTGCATCAATAGAAAGGTGACGACCACTAGATTTAAGTGCATTTTCTACCTCGATAATTGGAATTTCGAGCATAGTTGCAATTTCTTCAGCGGTAGGTTCACGTTCAAATTCTTGTTCGAGTTTAGCGGCAGCGGCGCTGATACGACCAATCGAACCAACCTTATTAAGCGGTAGACGAACAATACGAGATTGATCGGCCAAAGCTTGCAGAATAGATTGACGAATCCACCAAACGGCATAAGAAATGAATTTAAAACCACGAGTTTCATCAAAACGTTTAGCTGCTTTAATTAAACCAAGATTACCTTCATTAATCAAGTCACCTAAAGTTAGACCTTGATTTTGATATTGTTTACTAACAGAAACAACGAAACGAAGGTTAGCATTTACTAATCTTTCGAGAGCAGCTTGATCACCTTCACGAATTCTACGGGCTAATTCAACCTCCTCTTGAGCATCAATCATTTGAACCTTCGAAATTTCGTTAAGGTATTTATCTAGTGATTTGTTTTCACGATTGGTAAACTGTTTGGATATTTTAAGCTGTCTCATTTTCTATTAACGATCTCCGATTTTTTTAGGGTGGGCAAAATTACGAAAAAAACACTATAAAACCTAGATATATCGTTAATTTCGACTAAATCTCTAAGCTGCAAAAATCGAGCCAATTTCATAAAAACTTCACATAAATGGCAATAAATATTGTTGTGTCTTTTAAGTTAGTTGCAAATACGACACTCTATAAAAATAGAGATAGAAATTCCTTCCATAAAAAACTTACCCAACAATTCAACTTAATCGACAAAATAAAACAGAAATGCACCCTATTTCCTTTTTATTTCATTAAAAAAATCATTTCGTGTAATCTTATTTGTTTAATACTTATCCTTTCGATACCGCTATAAATCAAATTTATTTTTATTCTAGGACCTACCGTATTAATATTGCAATTCAAACTATTTTATAAAACCAAATTTTAAAAATCATGTCTTTTACATTACCTGAACTCAATTACGCTTACGATGCGCTCGAATCATACATTGATGCACGCACCATGGAAATACATCACAGCAAACACCATAATGCTTATGTTACCAATTTAAATGCAGCAACGGTAGGTACAGAAGCTGAAAACTTAAGTATTGAAGCTATCTGTCAAAACATTAGCAACTATCCTGCAGCTGTTAGAAATAACGGTGGCGGTCATTACAATCATTCGCTTTTCTGGACAATTTTAAAGAAAAACGAGGGCGGACTTCCAAGTGGTAGATTAGCAGAAGCTATTAATAATGATCTTGGAGGAATGGAGAAATTTAAAGAAGAATTTAGCAAAGCTGCTGCTACAAGATTTGGTAGTGGATGGGCTTGGCTATCTGTTACCAATGGCAAATTAGTCGTTAGTAGCACCCCTAATCAGGACAATCCGTTAATGAATTTAGAAGGCATTATTAATGGCACTCCAATTCTAGGATTAGATGTATGGGAACATGCTTATTATTTAAATTATCAAAATCGTCGTCCTGACTATATTTCAGCATTTTTTAATGTTATTAATTGGGAAGAAGTTAGTCGCCGATTTGAAGCAGCTCTATAAACGAGATTCTACAACTCTTTTAAAAACCTGTCAAAATAAATTGGCAGGTTTTTTTTATGCAATCGAAAGCGTAATTAATACAATCGTTAGTCCTGATAAAAAACCAATGTAAATTTGTGCTTCAGAATGTGCTTTCAATTCTAATCGCGACCATCCACTTATTCCAGCTAACAATACAGAGCCAATTAATAGACCGTTAAAAACAGACAAATGTTTAATAACGGTTAGAAAAAGAAACAAAGCTACTAAACCTCCCGAAGCTATGGCATGAGAGCTCACCTTGAACTTCATATTTAAAAGAATATTAAACACAACACACAATACCGTTGCAATCATAAAAGCAATTGGCAAACCATGAATTTCATTTTTATACAATTGATAACAAGTAAAACTGAGTAAAACTGCGACAATACCATAAGGCATTAAACGTTGTTTTGGATTACTAATTGCAAAATCATCTATGAACTTAAAGCGTTTAAGCAAGTACATAGACAGCATTGGCATTACAAGAGTATTGATAGCAATAAATAAAGAGATAGAGTAAAAATGCGTATCGTAAAACTTACTGACAAAATAAGGATGATATTTCAAAACAGCAAAAAGTCCAAAATTCAATAAGAAAAGCGGATGTAATAGAACCGAGAAAACCTTAGCCAATAATTTCATATTAATAAGCTAGCTCAGGCACATGTCTAGGTGCGTAGTTTTTCGCTTTTTCGGCAATAGCTCTAATATGTTCTGGTGTAGTTCCGCAACAACCTCCAATAATATTTACCCAAGATTCTTTCATAAATTGTTCAACCACATTAGCCATAGCTTCTGGCGATTCGTCGTATTGACCAAACTCATTAGGCAACCCAGCATTTGGGTAGGCTGTTGTGTAAACCCAAGCTACTTGACTAATTTCTTTAATATGCGGAATCATATCCTTTGCACCGAGAGCACAATTGAGTCCAATACTTAATATTTCACCATGCGACATAGAATTCCAAAATGCTTCGGGAGTTTGCCCACTCAGCGTCCTACCGCTGGCATCCGTAATTGTACCACTAATCATAACCGGAATATCATTTCCAGATTCTTCCTTTATTGTGTTTATAGCAAACAATGCCGCTTTAGCATTTAGTGTATCAAAAATTGTTTCGATAAGAATAAGATCAACTCCCCCTTCTATGAGTGCTCTCATTTGTTCATCATAAATTTCAACTAATCTTTCGAAGGTGACGGCTCTATATCCAGGATTATTTACATCAGGACTTAAAGAGGCTGTTCTATTTGTTGGACCAACAGCACCTGCCACGAAACGAGGTTTAGTAGGGTCTTTTAAAGTATATTCGTCTGCCGCTCGACGGGCAATTTTAGCCGCTTCAATGTTTAATTCTTTAACTAAATCCGTCATTTTATAATCCTCCATAGATACAGCATTCGCGTTGAACGTATTAGTTTCTATGATATCGGCACCAGCTTCAAGAAATTGTTTATGAATCTCCAAAACAATTTCGGGCTGTGTTAAGACTAAAAGATCGTTATTCCCTTTAACATGTTGTTCGATAGTTTTAAAACGTTCACCACGATATTTTTCTTCATCGAGATGATAGGTTTGAATCATAGTACCCATTGCGCCATCAATAATTAGAATGCGATTATTGAGCAGATTGCGGATTGTTTTATTAACAGAAGTCATTTATTTCAATTGCTTACAAAGATACCGATTAAAGTTTAAAAATGGCATTGAAGGTCTTAATTTTAACTATGAATAGTAACAGAATCTGCTTATCTAAATTCAGATTAACTCTTCATCCATAAACAAAATCTATATTAGTATTTCTTAAATTGATAACTTAAAAAATCTCATTTAAGTTGAATACCTTATCGACAACAAAACCACCTCTTTCGTTGCGTTTTACAGTACAGCATTCGTTGCTTGGGTCGTGTTCAAAAAAGAGGATATAGTGATTATCAACTGCTTCGTCTAAAAAACTCTGCCTATCGCGCATACTTTCCAATGGTTTTATATCATAAGCCATGACATAATTTACAGGCAAATGACCGAGAGAAGGAATTAAATCGGCACAAAAAACGACTGTCTGACCTTTAACGTTAATTTGAGGCAGCATCATTGCTTCGGTATGTCCATAAACAGTTCGCATAGACATAAAATCGGCAACTTCATTAGGAGAAGTAACAAATTTCAGTTGTTCACTTTCTTGAATTGGAAGAATATTTTCTTTTAAAAACGATGCTTTTTCGCGAGGATTGCTATTCAATGCATGCTTCCAATGTTCTTCATTACTCCAATAAATGGCATTTTTAAATGCGGTACGATAGGCGGATTTATCATCGTTCCATTCAACACTACCGCCGCAATGGTCGAAATGCAAATGCGATAAAACAACATCGGTGATATCTTCCTTACTAAATCCGAGATTATTTAGCGATTGGTCTAAACTCGCTTGACCATTGAGATAATAATAACCGAAAAACTTATCAGATTGCTTATTTCCAATCCCATTATCAATTAACATTAAACGATTCCCATCTTCAACCAATAGGCAACGCATAGCCCAATTGCACATATTATTTTCATCGGCGGGATTTAAATTCTTCCAAATACTTTTTGGCACAACACCGAACATTGCGCCGCCATCGAGTTTAAAGAAACCGGTATCAATTGTATATAAATGCATAGGGCAAAGATAATATTATTAGAGAAAAGGCATAAGACGAGCAAAAAACAGAAAAAAAAGCTAAAAAAACAGCTTCAATTTCAATTAAATCCGAAAAACAAGCTGCTTTTTATTTTTTCTCATTATTTTCGCACCCAAAATATATTCAACAATCATGAAATTTGATATTATTGTTATTGGCAGCGGACCAGGTGGTTATGTAGCAGCCATTCGTGCATCTCAGCTGGGCAAATCTGTAGCTATAGTTGAAAAAGCAGAACTTGGCGGCATCTGTTTGAATTGGGGATGTATTCCTACTAAAGCTCTTTTAAAGTCGGCTCAAGTATTCGAATACCTAAAACATAGCAGCGATTACGGCATTACTGTAGCCGAACCAAAAGCAGATTTTGACGCTATTGTTAAAAGAAGTCGTGGTGTTGCTAACAACATGAGTAAAGGTATTGAGTTCTTAATGAAAAAGAACAAAATTACTGTTATAAAAGGTACTGCTAAATTGGCAGGAGCTAAGAAAGTTGAAGTTGAGTCTGAAGGTAAAAAAGACATCCACGATGCTGATCATATTATTTTAGCAACAGGAGCTCGCAGTCGTGAATTACCTGGAGTTAAGCAAGATGGCAAAAAAGTAATTGGTTACCGCGAAGCTATGGTACTGCCAGAACAACCTAAAAGCATGGTTGTTATTGGTTCTGGTGCTATTGGAATGGAGTTCGCTTATTTTTACAATACATTAGGCACTAAAGTAACTATTGTTGAATTTATGCCTAGAATTTTACCAATTGAAGATGAAGAAGTTTCTAAAACAATGGAGAAACTATACAAGAAAAATGGTGTAGAAATCTTAGTTGAAAGCGCTGTTGAAAATGTAGACACATCTGGTAAAGGTTGTAAGGTTAATATTAAAGGTAAAACTGGCAATACAACTATTGAATGTGATGTAGTTTTATCGGCAGCTGGAATTGTTACTAATCTCGAAAACTTAGGATTAGAAGCTGCTGGAGTTAAAACCGATAAAGGAAAAGTATTGGTAGATGATTTCTATATGACCAATATCCCAGGTGTTTATGCTATTGGTGATATCGTTCACGGTCCAGCTTTAGCACACGTTGCTAGTGCCGAGGGTATTATCTGTGTTGAGGCAATTGCTGGTTTACATCCACATGCTTTAAACTATGGAAATATACCAGGATGTACTTATTGTCATCCTGAAATTGCTTCTGTTGGATTAACTGAAGCTCAGGCAAAAGAAAAAGGTTATGAAATTAAAGTTGGTAAATTCCCATTCTCTGCAAGCGGAAAAGCAAGTGCTGGTGGGCATAAAGACGGATTTGTAAAAGTAATATTTGACGCTAAATATGGCGAATGGTTAGGTTGTCATATGGTTGGAGAAGGCGTAACGGATATGATTGCTGAAGCAGTTGTTGCTAGAAATTTAGAGACAACAGGTCATGAAATCATTAAATCTGTTCACCCGCATCCAACAATGAGTGAAGCCATTATGGAAGCGGTTGCTCAAGCTTATGGCGAGTGCATACATTTATAATTAAAATTTAAAATCATTTTTAAAGCCAGTCATTGTACTGGCTTTTTTGTTTTTAAGAGATTTCTCTAATGCCTTAAATGTTTCGATTGATTTAAAAATCTTAATTTCAAACCATGATACTAGGTTCTAATTCGAGTATTGCCAGATTCACATTTAATAATGCACCTTCATAAATTAATAAATTGGTCCGTCATGAATAACCGAAAAGATTCACTTTTTGAATTAATGCATTCTATCACCCCGTAATTCTAGGGATTTCATAATTTCTGCTTCAGCGACAAGATACTCATTCCATCTATTCATGACATAATCTGCTGGCAATACCCCTTTTGCTAATTGAATAAAGGTGTGATAATGTCCAGCTTCACTTTCCATAAACTCTCTGTAGAAAGCTTTTAATTCATCATCAGAAATATGTAAACTCAACAGACGAAAACGTTCGCAGCTTCTTGCCTCAATCATAGCGCTGATAAGTAATTTTTCGACCAATACTTGTTGCGGATTAAGACCTTTTTTCTCTAAGGCAAACAGTTTATTGACATAAACATCCTTTCGAGGCATTTCAAAATTAAGTTGACGTTTTTTAAGTTCTTTTAAGACCCTTCTAAAATGTCCCCATTCTTCGGCAACAATTGGCGTTACTTGTTCGACAATGGGTTCGTGATGGGCATATTTTACGATTAGAGAGATACAAGTTGTAGCTGCTTTTTGTTCACACCAAGCATGATCACTTAGTATTTCACCGATTTGCATTTCAGCAATATTCACCCAACGCGGGTCGGTAGCCATTATTAAACCCAATTTAGTTTTTTGTATTTCAGACATCAATCTAATTCGTGATAATTTAAATCCTTACTAAAAGTTTCTTTCATAAAAGTTAGCGCTATAATAGCCACTGCCAGACAAATAGCACCTACAATAATAGCGGCATTAATTGGATCACTTTT
>JADLHV010000004.1 GCA_020848595.1 Bacteroidia bacterium | reverse complement strand
TTTATTGCCTCTAAAGAAGTGGCTAATATTGGCGCTATTAAAATCAATATGCCGCTCCCTTACTCGGGTACTATGGCCGATGTTATTGGTAAATATAGTGCGCTGTTTGTGAAATCTTATAGCCCAGGTAATTTAGCAACTACTTCTATGAGAGGTATGGGCGCTCAACATACTGCCGTACTCTGGAATGGTATCAATCTCCA
Source organism: Bacteroidia bacterium (assembly GCA_020848595.1). Classification (GTDB taxonomy): domain Bacteria; phylum Bacteroidota; class Bacteroidia; order NS11-12g; family UBA955; genus JABMMZ01. The sequence continues at coordinate 4,205 of JADLHV010000004.1, read as the reverse complement.
AAGTATTATGAATAGTAATATTGACCTGAATCTCCTTCCTGTATTTTTCTTCGATCAAGCTTCTATCGAAACTGGTGCTAATGCTTCTTCTGCTGCTAATGGCGCTATCGCTGGGGCTATAAATATTAATAATTTAGCTAAATCGGCTAATCGCTCTTTTGGCGAATTTTCTATGGGTAGCTTTGGTCAAAAATCTGCCGCTATCGGTTCTTCTTTCGCTTCTAAAAAATGGAACGCTAGCTCTAAATTTATTACTCGTTCTGCCGATAATAATTTTAAATACTCGAATTATTTTATTCCTGGTAAACCGCTCGAAAACCTCAAAAATAGCGAGTTTAATCAGTCGGGCTTTATGCAAGATTTTAAGTTCATCCCTAATAAAATACATTCTTTCTATATCAATTATTGGTACCTCGAAACGTCTAGAAATCTACCCTCTGCTATGGGTATTACTTCTAATTTTAATGAACATCAAGATGATTATAGCCATAAATTAATGGCTCTCCATAAAGCTAATTTTTCATCTAAAGTTGAATTGAATAATAAATTAGCTCTAGTTAATGAACAAATAAATTATTTTCATGATCTTCTTGAACCTGCTTTTAATAATGCGAATTCTTTCTTTATCGAATCGTCTCTCAAATGGTCGGTAAATAATCTTCTTGATCTAGAATCTTCTATCTCTCATACTTATCAATTGGCTAAAACTGATGGTTATTCGGATGGTAAAATTAGAAATCTAATCGCTATCTTCTCGAAACTTTCTTATGCCTCTAAAAATAAAAAGTTAAAACTTTCTCTTGGCTCCAGACAGTTAATGATTAACGGGGTTATGGCACCTGCTTCTCCTGATCTTGGTGCTGTTTTATCTTTATCGCGCTCCCTAAAATGGAAATCTAATGCCGCTGCCGGTTTTCGTGTGCCTTCTTTTAATGACCTTTATTGGCAAGCTGGTGGAAATCCTCTTCTTAAACCTGAAATGAGTAAAAAGGTTGAATCTAGTTTTGAACTGAATTATAAAAACTTTAATGCTTCGTCTACGTTTTTTCTTCATCATGTTAACGACTGGATTCTTTGGTCGCCTGACCCTGTTTCGCAATTATGGAGAGCTTCTAATGCGAAGTCTGTTGTTAGTAAAGGAACCGAATTGGCAGCCGAATACCGAATGAAATTAAATCAATTCCACAACCTTAAATTGTTTGGACGTTATCAATTGGTCGATAGTAGAAATGTTCAAGTCTATAGCCACGATTCGGCCGCTCTTTTTAAACAACTCTTCTATACGCCTAATCATTGCGCCTTTCTTCAATTGGTTTACAATTTTAAAGCTGTTGAATTTCAAATGGGCTCTAATTATACTGGTGCTGTGTTTACTACTGCCGATAATGATTTGGATAATCAACTGAATGCTTACCTCATCTATAATGCTTCTATCAGCTATCGTTTTGTCTTTAAATCTTATCTCTCTGAATTGGCTTTTAAAGTCAATAATCTTTCTAATGTTAATTATCAAGTGATGCTTAACAGACCTATGCCGCTCCGCAATTACCAATTTTCTCTTAAATTTAATATAAAATATGACTAATAATCTTAACTCTTATCTTTTCGCTTTTGCTTGCTTATTCGTTTTCTTTTCTTCCTGTAAAAAAGATGAAAATTTAACGGTAGAAACAGAAGATTTTAAAGGTGTTTTTGTAATCAATGAAGGTGGATTCAATAAGGCGAATGGCTCGTTAGGCCTTTATAAACCTGGAACTAAAACTTATTTCGATGCTTTCAAAAAAGCAAATGATCGTCCTTTAGGTGATGTGGTTCAATCTATGGCTCTTTTCAATAATAAATTCTATATTTTAGTAAATAATTCTAATAAAATTGAAGTCGTAAATCAATCGGATCTAAAATCGGTAACTGCTATCTCTACTAATTCGCCTCGTTATCTTTTAGGTATCGGTAATAATCGTGCGCTCCTGAGTAATCTCTATGATAACTCGGTTAAAATAGTTGATCTTAATTCTAATTCTATCTCTAAATCGGTGAATATTAATCATTGGAGTGAATCTATGGCAACTATCAATGGGTTCTCGTATATTTCTACTTTTGATGATAAAATTATGATGATTAAAAATGATTCTTTGATACTCACTGATTCTATCGCAACACCTTCTGGTTTAAGTAAAGTGGTTAGCGCTGGTGCCGATAATATTGGTGTGCTTTGTGTCGGTAAAATTGATTGGAATTCTGGTAATGTGCTCGAAAATGGTCAATTCTTAATCATTAATAAAGATTCAAATATTATTGCTAAAAGTGCTGTTCTTACTACTGCTGGTTATGGTGGCTCGCTTGTTTATGATCCTGTTTCAGCTAATTTCTATTTCTCTCTAGGTAATGGAATTATTCAACGTGCTGGCTTAGATGGTGTAGTTTCAGATTTTATTACTCTACCTTCTGGTATGGCTGTCTATGGCTTAAATGTCGATAATGCAGGTAATCTCTATATCGCAGATGCAGGTGATTATAATTCTGCTGGTAAAATTTATGTCTATAATTCTTCTGCTACTAAAATTAATGAATTTACCGCCGGTATAGTACCTAATGGTGTGTTCATCAACGAATGATGAGAATTCTCGTTTACTACTCCTTTTTTTCTTTTTTGATAATTGCCTGTAGTAATAACTCGGTAAATAATATTTCATCTGTCTCAGGATTCGAAAAGATTAGTTACTCTAAGGCTTTCGGTTTTGCTCGCTTGAGTGATACGCGCCAATTATTTTATGTCGATGGGAAAGATACATTGTGGAGCTTAAAGGAATCTGATTTGCCTTCTAAGTGCAAAATTGCTGTTCTCTCTTCTGTTTTCGCTGGTTTTATCGAAGAACTTAATTGTCAATCTTCTATTATTGCGGTAGATAATATCAATTATTTTAATGATTCTGTTGTCCTAGATAGATTTAATCAAGGTTTAATACAAGAAATAGGTGAGGAGGGGCAATTGAAATTGGAAGCAATTATTAAACTAAATCCCGATGTGCTCGTATGTAGTTCTATTACTTTTAAAGATAAATCCTTAGTTAAACGTCTCACCAAATCTGGGATTCGTCTGCTTTTTTGCGATAATTTTAAAGAACAACACCCTTTAGCTCGTGCCGAATGGATTAAGTTTTTTGGCTTTATTTGTCATCAACACCAATTAGCCGATTCGGTGTTTCGGGTCATTGAAAAAAACTATCTAAATCTACAAAATCAAAATAAAAATCAAGGTAATCCGCCACTCGTACTTACTGATGCACTTTATCAAGGTGTCTGGAATGTGCCCGGTGCTAATAGTTATACAGCTCAATTAATTAAAGATGCCGGTGGTATTTATGCCTTCAATGATAAATCGGATTTCTATACTTATCCGCTGAATCTCGAAACTGTGCTCAAAAAAGCAAGTAATGCCGATGTCTGGATTCATGTTAATCAATTTAAATCGCTCAACGAAATGAGTATGGCAGACCCTCGATACATCTTGTTCAATCCTTTCTCTAATCACAGGGTCTTTAATTATAATAAACGTGAAAATATTTCTGGGGGAAATGATTTTTGGGAAAAAGGTGTCGTTAGAGCCGATTGGGTTCTAAATGACTTGTCTATTATATTTCAAAATGATAAAAATAATTTTCCGAATTTGTATTTTTATACTTGCTTAGATTAGATTTGCCTTCCCCTTAAATTAGTGCTATTTAATTCTTGGATATATTTTTTGTTTCTTCCGCTCGTATTTGCGGTATTCTTCTCAATACCTCACAAATGGAGATGGTTACTGCTTTTAATCGCTTCCTACATATTTTATGGATGGTGGCACTGGGAATTTCTTTTTCTTATCGCTGCTTCTACTTTAGTTGATTTTAATAGTGCTCGAAAAATAGAAAATTCTATTAACCCTAAAACAAGAAAGTTTTGGCTCGGAATTAGTCTTACTTTTAATTTTAGTGTGCTATTCTTCTTCAAATATTTCTACTTCTTTGTTGGGAGTACCGATTATGTTCAATCTATTGCCCATAACCATCAATCTATTAAACAACTCATCGATTTCTTAGGTAAAAGCTTGCCCGTCGGTATCTCTTTCTACACTTTTCAAACTATGAGTTATGTACTCGATGTCTATTACAAAAGAGCTAAAGCCGAATCTCATATTGGTCATTATGCTTTATTCGTATCATATT
>JADLHV010000003.1 GCA_020848595.1 Bacteroidia bacterium | reverse complement strand
CAGTTACGATATCAATCAAAAGTGGACTGTAAATGCCAATTTTGTATTTGGTACTGGAACACCAACCAATTTACCTAATACTAAGTACAGTTTTCAAGGTATTCAAGGTATACCTCAAAATGCAAGTGGTTTAAGAAATGATGTAACGATTAAACCTTATCATAGGCTGGATGTCTCGGCAACATATTTGCACAAAAAAACTGAGAAATGGGAAAGTAATTGGGTGTTTGGTATTTACAATGTGTACTCAAGAAGAAACCCATTCTCCTACTATTCACGCAATAACCCAGACAATAATTTCCAAACTCAATTAATTCGATACTCTGTTATCGGTGCAATCGTCCCTTCAGTTTCTTGGAATTTTAAATTTTAAAAACACAATGAAAAGATATATTTATACAGCATTTACTTTTATTACAGCAGCATTTGCTTTGTCATCTTGCGAAGATCCAATTGACTTAGATCTTGGAGTTCCAGTAGAGCAATTGGTGATAGATGCTGTTATCAATCAAACAACCGATACACAGTATATTCGTATTACAAAATCGATTTCATTTTTAGATAATGGCAATTATACAGGTGTTCAAGTAGATACAGTCGGAATTGTCGATACAAGCAATAATGCATTTCATGTGTTCAATTATAAAGGCGATGGTTGGTATTATTTTGTGCCTTTGCCTAATACGTTTGAGATAGGAAAGACTTATCAATTATTAATTAGAGATGGAGCAAATACATACTTTTCTGAAAGTAAATTAAATGCACCAACTGTGATAGATTCCTTTACTAATAGCTACGAAGATCCAGGGAAATTTGGCGGTCCTAAAGGGAATTACGTTACACTTTGGGCTAAAGATAAGCCAGGTGTTGGCGACTTTTATTGGTTTAAATTATACCGGAATGATAGTCTTCAAATGAAAGCTTCTGATATTACCATAGCTGCCGAAAATACATTCACTTCTGACGGTGAAGGCGATGGTGATGGCGATTTATTTATAGTGCCCATACGAGAAAGTTTTACAAAGCGACCATATAAATCAGGAGAAACAGCTAGAATTGAAATTTTGAGTATAACACCTGAAATGTTTATCTATCTCAATTTAGTGACAACCCAATTAAACAACCAAGGTTTATTTGCGGTGCCTCCAAGTAATATTCCAAGCAATATAATTTGTTTCAATAATCCGAATAAAAAATTGCTGGGTTTCTTTGGAATGGTTGGTATAGTTAGTACCGATAAGAAGCTTATTCAATAGTTTTTTCAACTACTGTCTAATTCTTTAACTATTTGTGGTTGTGAATTATATTTTACTGTAATTTAGCAACTTATATCAAAATGTTTCAACTTTTTCACCCATTTTATTACGGATATCCTTAATATTGATGATATCTTAAATTTATTTTCTAAAATTCGTATAGTATGTTCGAATAAATATGAAAATGCAAAGGATTGGGCTTGTGTTAGTTGTGATGACTCTGATGGGTTGTGGCGATTATCGTTACCTGCCTACCACCATTAAGCCAACATATTTTACTGGAAAAGGGGATTTTGAATTCTCTTTAAATGCTGCAAGTTTAGGCGAAATACATGGGGCTTATGCATTAACAGATAATATTGCAATTTCGGCCACTACTTCTAGGTACCGACTGCCTGCAGATACATTTAAAACATTTGATTCAGCATTTAATGTTACATCTACCCAAACTAAAAAAGAAAGTTATAGAGACAATGAAATAGCATTAGGGTATTTTACGCATTTCCAAGATGGCAGTACTTTCGAAGTATACGCTGGATACGGAATTTCAAAATCTAAAATCAATAATCAGTTTTCAGACTTTTTAAATCCTTCGAATAATTTCAGCAATGAACTTAATAATAGAAATTACTCTAGAATTTATTTTCAACCTGCTTATGGCAAAATGTCGAATGTAATTGATTATGGCTTTGCTAACCGATTTAGTTTTATTTATTACCCAGGTAATCACAGAGATTTTATTTCAGAATCTACTATTTTTACTCGATTCGGTTATAAATATGTTAAAGTGATGTTTCAATTTGGATTTACTATATCAAATGAAAATAATACCTACGATTATTTTCCTTTTACAGCAGGTGTAGGTTTGTACTTTCAATTGAATAGTTTGCGTAAGTTGTAAATCAAAAAAATAAAAATTAACTTAAATTATATGGAGACCGGTATTTGTATTCGAAAGGCTAGTGAACATGATGTTATGTCGGTTTACAGTCTGATTTGTCAATTAGAAAACACACAATTTGACGAAGAATTATTCAAACAATTTTATTTGATGAATATGCGCGATCACAAGAATATTTACCTTGTGGCATCGGTAAATGGTAAGGTATGTGGTTTTATTTCTTGTCATAGTCAATTGCTTCTGCATCATCTTAATATTGTATACGAGATTCAGGAAATGTATGTATGCGAAGAACAAAGGGGCAAGGGACTAGGCGTTGGACTGATTAAGCATCTTGAAAAGGAACTTAAGCTTAGAAAATGTCAATTCCTTGAAGTAAGTTCTAATGTCGTAAGAGGTAATGCTCATGACTTTTATTTGAAACGCGGCTTTGATCAAACTCACTTAAAATTTACAAGGAGTTTCTCTTTCGCTGAAGGTTTTTAATATTCAAACTCTGTATTGAGTTTATTGCTTTTTCTCTAGTAAATATTTACAGTCGAATGTAATTATTTGTAAATACTTGGAGAATTTTTTTATACTAAATTCTACCGTAAATGCCATGTAGAAACGTTTGTATGAAATAAATTTTTACAACCTATTTTTCTTTGATTTAGTTTTGCCTTACGATGCGGGTTTGGATAGTGTGCTTGATGTTTTTCTCTAGAGTAGTTTCAGCTCAAATTTGGGATGATTTTACTGATGGTGATTTAAATTTTTCTCCCACTTGGCAAGGTATGCTTACAGAATTTAAAGATTCTAATTCTATGCTCATCAGCCATAGTACACTACCTAATTCTTCATTTTACATCAGTTTATTATCTAAAACTTATGAGGAAATGAGTTGGCGATTCAAAGGGCGTTTAGCCTTTAATACCTCTTCTACTAATTATGTAGACTTTTTTCTATATGCCGATTCTAGCAATTTATTGAACGCTCGTAATGGTCTTCTGATGCGATTGGGTGGAGTTAATGATGAGCTAGCTCTGTATCAAATTATCAATGGTATAGAAGTCAAGTTAATTGACGGTATTGATAATGTGTTTAATCGTTCTAATAATGAGTTTATAATTGAAATTGATGCCAATATGGATTCTATTTATGTCAGACATCTCGAGCTTTCTGGTGTAATAGTAGGAAATTATGTTGCCCCTTTAATTGTAAATGCTTCAGATGTGTTTATGGGTATAAAGATTAAGCAAAGTACCGCCTCGTTTTTTAAGAAACATTTTCTCGATTATATTTATACGGGGCCCTTAATTCGTGATACTATGCCACCTGTGGTTGATTCAATTAAATTCATCAATAACCATATAATAGAAATCAATTTTTCTGAAGCATTAAGGCTAAGAGATACTTTGTCTTGGCATATAAATCTGATTGGTAATGATACCTGTACTTTTGATAGTTTTAGTATCAAGTATAATTTTAAGTCGATTTTATTTTATTTTCCATGTTTAAACGAAAATCAATGGCATGAAATTTATATCGATAGTATAGCCGATTTAGAGGGTAATTACTTAGAGTCCGAGCGTCATTATTTCTTTAGTTTGATTGGTTATCTGCCCCAGTATCAAGAACTCATTATCAATGAAATTATGTTTGACCCAGAGCCTAGTCAAGGTCTGCCGATTCAAGAGTATATAGAAATTTATAACCGTTCTAAGCGTTATTTAGATTGTTCGAATTTATTGTTTTGTGATGCATCGAGCTGCAAACCTGTTGGGAAAGCAGTGCTCTTTCCTGATAGTTTCTTAGTCCTCTATAATCCTCCTTCTTTAAATAATTCAGGCGATGTATTGATATTAAAAGACCAAAATGGAAATATTATACATTCCATAACCTATTCAATTGATTGGATAATGGATGAATTAAAGCAACAAGGTGGCTATAGTTTAGAGCTTATAGATCCTTATAATTTGTGTGTGGGGAATGCCAACTGGAATGCCTCTATAAGCTCTATTGGCGGAACTCCTGGAAGTGTCAATTCAATTCGAAAGACTTTACCTATCGATACTATAGCGCCTAAAATCACACGATTTGAGTTGATATCCCCCAATAAATTGAATCTGTTTTTTAGTGAAGGATTCGATTCCATTTTCCAGGATACTTGGAGCATTCGAGTCAATGGGCAAACGAAAATTGCAAGATTTATGAAGCAAGACCATCGTTTAGGTGAAATAGTCTTATCACTTGATTTTGACATGCATCCTGATTCATTCTACCATTTTGAGCTACCGGGTACACGAGATTGCGATTCAAATCGAGTCGGAAAGTATGATTTACATGCTCAGGTGAGTATTAGTCCGTTTCCAGGAGATATTGTTTTTAATGAAGTGCTGTTTAATCCGAACACTGGAGGGAAAGATTTTATTGAAATATATAACCGTTCTAATCATTTTATCAATTTAGATAGGACATATATAGCCGATTTAATTAATGGGACTATCAATAAGATTTTAAAAATTTCTGAGACATATATCATCATGCCTCCTAAAAGTTATTTACTTTTAACCGAGGATACATCAGTGGTATGTGCCGATTATACATGTGGAAAGAAGTCTAGTTTAAAAGTTCAAATGTCTTCTATGCCTTCAATGACAGATGATGGCGCTGCTTTAATGCTATTGAATCAATATTCCGAAACTATAGATAGTTTAGTGTGTTCAAAGGATTGGCATTTTAATTTAATAGAAGATCAAAACGGAGTGAGTTTAGAGCGCATTAATCCAGAAACTAAACAAATGAGTAAAGAGAATTGGACCAGCGCTTCTAGTAAGTCGGGTTTTGCTACACCAGGATATTTAAACTCTCAATTTCTTATGCAAAATACTCAGCAATCTTTTTTTTCTATTTCGTCGCAATCAGTATCTCCTAATAATGATGGTTTCGAAGATTATATTCAATTTAACTATCAAATGCCTCACCCCAATTATTTTTGTCACATTAAAATTTTTGATGCAGATGGTCGCTTGTCGGCAGAGCCTTATAATAACGAAAGTATAGGAACAGAAGGTGTTTTGAGTTGGGATGGATTAGATATGAATGGAAGTCAGCTTAAGGAAGGTGCTTATCTTATTGTTATTCAATGCCATAGTCCTGAATTAAAAACCATTGTCCAATATTTTACATTGTATTTAATACATAGAACTTAAATATAAAGGAAGCCTGAATATGATAAAATGAAACTACTGTAAAATGATTGTTAAATATTGCTATATCGAATTTAATCGATAATTAAAATCGAATAAATCAATTATTTTCAGGCTCAACAATAATGAAAATATCCTCATTATCTTTTTTCATAAGATAGCGTTCACGGGCAAATTTTTCAAGGTTTTTGTTATTGCTAAACAAATCTTTTTCTGTTTTACGTGCCTTAATAATTTCAGATTTGTAATAAGAGCGTTTTTCTCTTAAGTCAGACAAATCCGACCTTAAGCGAATTAATTCGATAAAGTTATTGCTATCAAAAATGGTCATCCAAACTAAAGCAGTAACACCAACGACCCAATATTTGTATTTATTCCACAGTTGCAGCACGATGCGAATATCGTTAATAGGGGTAAGAATTAAAGCTTAACTTTTCCGCTTTGTCCATTAAAGTAGAACATCGGGGCCAAAATATTCGACCGAGTTATTGACAGTTTCAATAAGATGAATACGGTGTAATTTAACACCATCCGGTAAGTGAGGTGTTAAGCGGTCCCAGATAGCCACAGCTATGTTTTCAACTGAGGGTAAAATATCTTTTAAGAAAGGCACATCCAAGTTCAAATTTTTGTGATCGAGATGTTGTACCACTTCATCTTCAATAATAATCTTCAATTTTTTAAGATCCATAACAAAGCCGGTATCAGCAGAAGGGTGGCCTTTAATAGTAACGTATAAATCAAAATTATGACCATGCCAGTATTCGTTGGCGCATTTCCCAAAACAAGCTTCATTTTCTTCTTTAGTCCAGGCAGGATTATAGAGCTTATGAGCGGCATTAAAATGGGCTTTTCGTGTGATAAATAGTACAGGCGAGTTCATCCGATGGAAAAATATGCTGCAAATTTAACTCAAATTTCGTTATTTTTGAGAACTAGGTAATTTATGATAATAATCACGGGAGCGGCAGGTTTCATTGGGTCTTGTTTAGCAAAGAAGCTAAATGAATAAGGTTATGTCGACTTAGTTTTAGTCGATGATTTTACGAAAATAGAAAAACAAGCGAATTGGGAGCCTCTTATTTATACTGAAAAAGTAGAGCGACAAGATTTCTTCGAATGGGTAAAAGAGAAAGGTAATCGCATTCAATTTATTTTTCATATTGGCGCAAGAACGGATACAACAGAATTTAATAAAGACATTTTAGATGAATTGAATGTCGACTATTCGAAAAAGATTTGGAATTTATGTGTAGAGCAAGGCATCCCCTTGGTATATGCGAGTAGTGCTGCTACTTATGGAATGGGCGAGTATGGTTTTTCTGATTCATACGAAAATATGGATCAACTTAAACCGCTCAATCCTTATGGACAAAGCAAATTGGATTTTGATCTTTGGGCATTAGCACAAGAAAGAAAGCCATTTTTTTGGGCTGGACTTAAGTTTTTTAACGTTTATGGGCCTAATGAAGTTCATAAAGGTAGAATGGCTTCGGTCGTATATCATGCCTTTAATCAGATTCAAAACAATAAGCATTTAAAATTATTCCGTTCTCATCATCCAGATTATAAAGAGGGAGAACAGAAGCGCGAGTTTATTTATGTTAAAGATGTTGTGAATGTGCTGATATGGCTTATGAATGATAGAAAATCTAGTGCTATTTATAACCTTGGAAGTGGAAAAGCCAATACTTTCCTTGACCTAGCTCATGCAGTTTTTAAAGCTCTAAACTTAAGTCCAGAAATTGAATTTATAGATACACCCGTCGATATCAGAGATAAATATCAATATTTTACGGAAGCTGATATGTCGAAATTACAGAAGGCAGGATATACTTTCCCATTTTATAGTATCGATCAAGGTGTAGAAGATTATGTTAAAAATTATCTGCTGAAAAAAGCCCATATATAATATTGAAAAAGATTGTCTTTTTCCTTTTGTTTCTTGTCACCCTAGCTACAGGTGTAATCCTTGAAAACACAAATTTCAGTAAAGGGTTTGTATTTAAAGATGCCAATAGTTATCTCCAACGAAAGCTCGAGAAGAAAGCCGAGGTTCAGAAACATATACTTGAGCATGAGGATTTGATTGCAATGCTTGAACATTTTGATGTTGAAAGTGAATTGTATCGCGAAATTCGTTCTAATCATCTGACTGTTTTTGCCTATAAACACAAGTGTTTGAGTTTTTGGATGGATAATCAAACTCATACCTATAATTTTCCTATTAATACTGATTTTGAATTGCGTTATGGTTATAATGAGAATGGATGGGTACAAATAGTTTCAATAAGAAAAGGTGATTACGATATTTATTGCTTTTATAAACTCTATGAGCATTATCCTCTCAACAATGAATATTTTGTTAATGCATTTGCCAGCGATCTCAATTTAAAGGATATTAGAATTGT
>JADLHV010000002.1 GCA_020848595.1 Bacteroidia bacterium | reverse complement strand
TTGAGTGATATCATCTCTATCTAACCACGAAAAATCCATATCAAAATCAGGTGCATTATTTCTATATAAATTAATAAAACGTTCAAAGTACAAATCGAGTTCAATTGGATCTACATCTGTTATACGCAATAGATACGCAAGTATACTGTTAGCACCACTTCCCCTTCCAACATAATAATAATTCTTTCTCCTTGCATAATTCACAATATCCCAATTAATCAAAAAATAAGATGCAAAATTTAATTGTTGAATCACCTCTAGTTCCTTTTCGATACGGTTAAATACTTCTTGACTAGGATTAGGATAACGATAATATAAATTTTCATAACAAGAATTTCTTAGCAATTCGAAATCTCCTTGTTGATTCCTTGTGTAATGCTTAAGATTTTTATTAGCCAATTTCCCAAATTCGAATCCTACTTTACAAGTTCCCAGCAAACGTTCAGTTGAAGCTATAATTGAAGGATATTCTTTAAAAGCCAATTCTAAAGACGCTTTACTCATAATCATTTCATCACCTTGAGCTTGTTGACCTTTATCGAGAAGACTTAACAACAAATTTTCATCCATAGAACGCAATAATCGATGAGCATTAAAATGTGCCTTATTTTGAAAACTCACCGAATGTAAAACCACCATTTTATGAGTTAAATTTCTATAAGGCGACAAAGGCAATAGAACCAAATCCTTTACAGTTACACCAATAAATTCATTATCTCTTAATTGAAAACCTTTAAAAGAAGAAAATGGATAGACGACATAAGCATTTAAAAACTGAGGCGCTTGAATATCAAAATTTAAATCTTGATGAAGATGATTACTAAGATGCTGATTGAGTTCTAGAAAACCCTCGTTGTTCATGGCAATTCCTATATAAAGTTGAGTTACTCCATTTCTAAAATCAATACCAGGTACAATATTTAGATTTAAATCAGGAGCCTTTCTTAAAGCATCTAAGCAAGCAGAGGTATTATTAATATCACTAAGTACACAAGCATTATATCCATTTATTTTTACGGCATTAAACAATTGTTCGGGACTAAAAGTTCCATATTTAAAACTGTAATATGTATGACAATTAAGCAACATACATCATTTTACATTACCTTTAAAAGGATTAAAATCGTGCAAATGTTCATTCATACCAATAGCTCTGTGAATAGCATCTTTACCAAAGCGTTTTCTAATTCGATCCATAGCTTCATAGAGACGAATTTGTTCAAGCGTTTCTTCAAAGAGACTGTATTGGTGACCACCTTGAACTAAATGACTAAAGCGCACACCAATTAGACGCACTAATAGACGTTTTTGATATAATTTATCGAACAATTCATTGACCTTAGAAATTAAAATATGGTCGAGCGAAGTATACGGTATTCGCGCTTGCATAGTATACGTATTAAAATCCGAGTATCGCACTTTAACAGTAACACAAGCCGTGAGTTTATTTTCGCTACGCAGTTGATAAGTGAGTTTTTCGGTCATAGCAACCATTAAACCCTTTAGACCTTTCACATCAATAGTATCCTTTTCGAAAGTTCTTTCAGTAGAAATCGATTTTCTTTCAGAATAAGGCACAACCGGCGTATTATCAATACCATTGGCTTTTCGCCAAATTACAGAACCATTATCACCCAAAACCTGTTGCATAATTTCGCGAGGCATTTCTTGTAAAGTATGAATTTTAGCCACACCCATACCTCTTAGAATTTGATATGTTTTATCGCCAACCATTGGAATTTTCTTAATAGAAAGAGGCGCTAAAAAGGGTTTTTCAAAGCCCAATTCAATTTGTTTTTGACCATTAGGTTTAGCTTCACCAGTTCCTACTTTAGAGACAGTTTTATTAGCCGACAAAGCGAATGAAATTGGCAGATTAGTTTCTTTAATAATCTTATGTCTCAATTCGGTAGCTAACTTATAAGAGCCAAAAAACTTATCCATACCTGTTAGATCAATATAAAATTCATCAATAGAAGATTTCTCATAAACAGGTACAGATTCGTGAATAATTTCGGTTACAACATCCGAATACTTACTATATTGAGCATGGTCGCCACGAATAATAATAGCTTCAGGACAGAGCTGCCTAGCCATACGCATAGGCATAGCAGAATGTACGCCGTAAGTCCGCGCCTCATAACTACAAGCCGCCACCACGCCCCTGTCGCCAGCACCTCCCACCATAACAGGCTTTCCAACTAAAGCGGGATTAACCAAACGCTCTACAGAGACAAAAAACGTATCGAGATCGATATGTACGATTTGCCTTTCCATTCTATAAAACTAATATTGAAAACTAGAGTAGAGAAACCGTGTAAATGAACTACTCACATCCACTTACACGGTCAAAAAATGAAAAATATTAATCTTAGTGTCTAGCATAGACTGTTTAACTCCAATTAAACGTCGCCAATACTTTCCCAATTTTAGCAACTTAATATCTGTTCTGCTAGCACTTCCTAAAACTAATTTTTCTTCCTCTACTTCTGCAACAAAAAACCGTTTGCAAATTACCAATATTTTTAGTACGTTTGTGCTAAATATTTTAGCATGAGCAAAATTTCTAAAAACATCAAGCATCTCAGGCATCTAAAAAGCTGGTCTCAAGAAGCTTTGGCAGAAAAACTTGACATCACAAGAGCTCGTATTGGCTCTTATGAAGAAGAACGTTGTGACCCTCCAATAGAAACTTTAATTAAAATTTCTAAATTATTTCATATTTCAATCGATGCCCTAGTGAAAAGTGATTTAAGGAAATTTAATTTCGAAACAATGATCAAAGTCGGCGAAAATCGATTGCTATTTCCTATTATTATCGATAAGGAAAATAACGACAAGATTGAAGTTATTACCATGAAAGCTTCCGCTGGATATTTAAATGGCTACGCAGATCCAGAATACTTCGAAAAACTGCCTTTAATGAATTTACCTTTCAGAATTATTGGCAAACACAGAGCTTTCCCTATTAAGGGCGATTCTATGCCTCCGCTTATCGATGGTAGTTTTGTAATTGGAAAATTTGTTGAATCTCTTAAAGACATCAAAGATGGTAATACCTATGTACTTCTTACTAAAGATGATGGCGTTGTCTATAAACGAGTTTATAATAAAGGTGATATTTTAGAATTACACTCCGATAACCGCATGTATCAACCCTATTCTGTTAAAGCGTCTGATATTCTCGAAGTGTGGGAATTTGTTTGCACGCTTAATATCTCGGATAAAAAACCTGAAGATTTAAATATCGATAGCATTATTGGAATGTTAAATAGTATGCGTGTTGAAATTGGCTCTAAAGATTAATTTAAGTTGAAATGCATCCTGACATTTCAATTCAGCCCTCTAATCTATTCTATAACTAATGTCCTATACCCTATCGTACCATTTTCAGTTTTAATACATAGAGTATACACGCCACTTAATAAGGACTCGCAATTCAGCATACAGCTGTCGCTATCCTTAATTTCATAAGACACTAGCATCTTACGCCCCATGGCAT
>JADLHV010000001.1 GCA_020848595.1 Bacteroidia bacterium | reverse complement strand
TGTGTTCCTATATAGCTTGGTTTAATTAAAGTATCTATGCAGCCGTAAGAATTTGTACCAATTAATCTTACAGTATATAAGCCAAGGCTATTAATAATAAATGAAGGGTCTCTAAGTTTAGAAGATTGTATAATCAAACCCGTGCTATCTATCACATCCCAACTATTGTATACACTATTGCTGTTATTGCGCATGTTGAAAATAGCATTTGGTAAGGAAAGGAATCTTTGAGTAGTATAAAAATCGAGGACTGGTTGAGGATAAGTAGTAATTAAGTAATCCTTTGTCATAGTGCTTGTACCACCTGTGCCAGTAGCTACTAAAGTAACATCCCAAGTGCCTGGTAAACGGAAAACATGACTTGGTTCTTTATCATACGAATCTGGCGAACCATCTCCAAATATCCAACGGTATGAGGTAACATTAGTAGTTGAATTTTTAAAATTAACTAGAAATGGTGCACAACCCTCGAGGGTATCTGCGGTAAAATTAACATCCGGTTTAGGGTCTTCAACAAATAAATACTTAGTAACTGAATTATCGCAACCTTGATTTGCCACTTTTAGAGTAATAGCATATGTTCCAGCTTTGGTATAAATATGAGAAGGATTTTTAATGGTATAATTATTTTCTGGGTAGTTGCCATCTCCAAAATCCCAATCGAAACTTAAAGTGTTTATATTAACTGTTAAAATTGTTGGAGTTGCATTGAAATCTACTTGTGCATTAGGTAATTTAGGATAAGCAGGCAGATAGTCAAAATCGGCAATTGGTCGTTCAAGTATTTTTATAAATGTTGAACCAGCACTCGAATCAACACATCCATCTTTATCGTATCCAAATAGTTTTATTTGATAATTTCCAAAAGAATTATAGGCATGACTTGGATTAAGGTCATTACTTAGTCCTCCATCGCCAAATTTCCATAGATATCGTATGGCATTAAATGATTTATTTGTAAAATTAACAGTGGCTTTTTCGCAGGCAACTAATGGATTTCTTTCGAAGTTTAAAAGTAATTTCGGTTTAACTTTTACAACTTGCGAAAGTGTATCCGAACATCCGTAATTGTTATTGCAAATTAATTGAACCTGATATTGACTATCTCTATAGTATGAAGGGCTTAACTTCATCAAGAAACTATTGACATTATTGAGTGCATTTTGGTCTACAAGCCAAGAAGTTTGATTACTAAAACTCGACTGATTAACAAATTGATGAGTGCCATCGTTACAAGGATCGGTTCTTTGAACTTTAAATGCAGCAATAGGTTTAGGATAAACAAAAAGATAAACACTTGTCGTATCCATGCAATTAAATCGACTTCTTATTAATGTTACTTTCGGTTGAAAGGTAATATTACCGCTATTATTAACGAAAGTATGTTGAAGTGAATCATCTGTATAAAAGCCAGAATTATCGCCTAAATCCCAATATAATGTTTTAAAATCTTTTGAATTATTTTTTAGAGTTACATCTAAATCTGTGCAACCTAATTGTTTATCAAGATTGATTCCCGCAGTGCTTGGACGAACTAATGTGACAGGCTTAGTTATGGTATCTTTACAGCCTTGAGGAGATATAGCTTCGAGTTGAATTTGGAATGAAGTATCCGCCCCAAATCCAATATTTGCTTTATAAAAATGTTTAGGATTTACTGCTTGAGAAACAGTATTGTCTCCCATTTTCCAATTGTATTGAAATGCACCTAAGCTTAAATTGAGTAATTGAACACTCTCACGCGAACATCCGGAATCTTTTGTTAATGCAAATTCGGCATCTGGTCGGCCATGCACCTGAATTAATTGATAGACTGTATCACTCAAACATCCAAAAGTAGAACGCACCGAATGGGCAATAATATAAGTTGTATCAAAAAGTTTTAATCCAGGAAGTATAATGCTTTGCGTTGTTGAATCACCGTAAACATTATTGCCTTCAGACCAATGATAATTAGAAGCATTTTGAGATAAATCGTTTAATGTTACGATTGCAGGTGAGCATATTTTCAATGAGGATACTGAAAAATCAGCCTTAGGTTTAGGGTGAATCGTAATTGAAACAGATGTTGTGTCTCGGCAACCATACGTGCTTATAGATTGATATTGAATGGTATAAACTACATCACTATCACTATTGTTAAAATATACACTCGAATCGTTGGTGGAATTTGATATATAACCGTTGTTAAAATCCCATTCATGAGTTAAAGGATAACCATCGGTAGATTGAGAAAGATTAACAGTTTGAATATGCGCAGGGGTACATAAACTTTGACTGTTGGTATTGAATAGTGCAATAGGTTGAGGGTGCACAGTAATAAGTCTTACTGATGAGTCTATACATCCATGTTCAGAGTATCCAATAAGTTTAACTTGGTATATTGTATCGCCATTTGCAGAGCCAATATAGCGAGCATTAAAATCAGTTGTGTTGGCTATAAGTCCATTACCAGCATACCAATTGAAAGTCATTAGTGAAATATTACCTGTATCACCTGGTAAGGATTGATTGGTAAAGTTAACATCTAATAAAGCACATCCATCATATTTATCGGCAATAAAGTTAATTTTTGGCTGAGGATACACTTTAACTATTTTACTTGTAGAGTCGCTGCAACCATTGATACTTGTAGTTTTAAGGCTAACTAAATAGTTAGTATCCATATCCAAATCTGCTAAAAAGCTATGCGAGGGATTTGAAGCTGTATCGTTAACACCATCACCGTAATTCCAGAGATGCAATAAACTAGAAAAAGGATCATTATTATTGGTAATAGATTGATTTGTAAATTGAATCGCTAAGGGGCCACAATTAGCAGAGTCACTCATTGAAAATAGAGCTGTTGGTCCAGGA